>CALFNI010000096.1 GCA_937902695.1 uncultured Rhodanobacteraceae bacterium | reverse complement strand
GTGCACCGGTGTCGCCGGAGAGCGCGGCGACGGCATCGAACCAGCTTCGCGGCAACAGCGCCGGCACGCCGATCACGCCCGCGTACGCGCTCGCGACCGCAAAGGCTGGCGCGGCCCGCCACGCCGTGCACAGTCTCCGCAGATGATTTTCCGCGAGCGCCGGCTGGTCGGTGACGACGACAAGCGCACCCTCGCATTCCGCGCCGAGCGGGGCGACACCCGCGCGAAGGGACGCGGACATGCCGCGCGCGGCGTCGGCGATCCGCACGATGCGCACATCGAGCGCGTCGAGCACCGATGCGAACGGCGCGGCCTCGTCGAGCACGACGAGGCATTCGACCGGGTTCGTCGCAAGCACGGCACGCACGACACGCCGCAGCAAGGGCTCGCCGTCGGCTTCGACGAGCTGCTTGGGCCGGCCGAGCCGCGAGGACGCGCCCGCCGCGAGCACGACCGCACCGTGCCTTGAAAGACGCTCGGCGCTCACCGCGCCTCAATCGTGATGCGCATCGTGCGTCAGGTAGTGCTGCAGCTGCGCGACGATCGCGAGCGCGATCGCCTCGGGCCCTTCGCCGCCGAGACGAAGTCCGACCGGCGCATAGAGGCGCGGCTCGAGCTGCGTCGCGGCGATGTCGCCGATCTCGGTGAGCAGCGCATCGCGCCGCGCCGGCGGACCGAGCAGGCCGACGTAACCCGCGCTGCTTTCCGCCAGATGGTGCAGGCAGCGCGCGTCGAGATCGTAGTTGTGGTTCATCACCAGCACGGCGTCGAAATGGCGTGCGCCCATGATCTCGACGAGGCCATCGGGCCCCGAGCCGTGACGGTGATCGACGCCGACGCAATCGGCGTGTCCGCTCCAGCGCTCGCGGTGCTCGACGACCTCGACATACCAGCCGAGCATGCGCGACAGCGCCGCGAGCGGGCGCGTTTCCGGGCCCGCGCCGAGCAGCAGCACGCGCGGCGGCGGCGGCAGCGCGATCGCCACGCGCTCGACGAAGCTCTGCGCGTGCGGCGACGCGCGGCCGTCGCTGTTGAACCGGTGCAGGTGCGAGCCGACGCGCGCCTCGCCGCAGCCGAGCGTTTCGCGCGCGGTCGCCAGCACGAGCTTGAGCCAGCCGCTGCGCGAGCAGGCGTCGACGAGCGCGCTGCGCAAGGGCGCTTCGCCGGCCGGCAGCGGCATCAGCAGCACATTCATCTCGCCGCTGCAGCCGACGCCCGAACCGAACAGCCGATCGTCCTCGCCCTGCGTGTCGAAGTGCGCCAGCATCGCGCGCCCGTCGGCCAGCACCGCGCGCGCGCTCCGCTCGAGTTCGCCCTCGAGGCATCCGCCCGACAGCGCGCCGGCGCGCACGCCGGCCGCGTCGAGCAGGATCAGCGCGCCGCGCTTGCGATACGTCGAGCCGTTGGTGTCGATGACGACCCCGACGACGCTGGCGACGCCGGTCGCGGCAAGTGCCGCCGCGGCCTCGGCGACCGCGCGCATGCCGCCGGCCGGGTGGGCGGCAGTCCATGCATGCGCAGCGAGATTGACCGGGAGATCGCCCATCGAACAGCTCGGCAGCTTGCGTCCAATGTTAAATGAGCGGAAGTGAAGTAAGCATGGAACCTGAGTCGCGGTGCGTAAACCGTGCGCGCGGTCTCGGCGCGCGCTCGAGGGTGCTCATTCGCGGAAAAGCCGTCGCGTCAGCCACGTGCCGAGCCGCGATTTTGGCGAGAATCCGCGCCGGGCGAGCACCCCGCGCACGCCTTCGATCTTGAGCCCGACCTTGGACACGCGATCATCGTCAAGCTCGCGCGCAATGAGCGTCACGGGTCCGAGCCGCACGCGATCGCCCACCTCCACCGTGTGCTCGTAGTGCCGCGCGAAGTGCTCGCCGAGCGTGAGCCCGGTATCGCGCTTTCGTACCGGCAATGCATAGAACGCCGCGACGTCGCCGAGCCGGACACTGGCCGCGAAGCTGAACTCGCCGAACAGCTCGCGCTCGGCCTCGCGGGCCTCCTCGGGCGGCGCGAACAGCCAGTCGAGCCGGTAGACGCGGCCTGGCGGCGCCAGGAGGTAGACGTAATCGCCGGCCGCGAACCGCCCGGCCGCATCGCCCATCAGGATCTCGCCGCCGCGGACGACCATCGCGAGATTCGCCCAGCCGGGCAGCGCCGCCTCGGCGAGGATCGCGGCTTCCGGCGCGACCGGATAGCCGACGAGCTCGCGCTCGAGCGAGCCCGGCAGATCCACCTCGACGCGGCGCACGGCCCGATCGCGGTGCGGCAACGCCACGTCGAAGAGCCGCGCCGCGACGCCGATCGTCCAGCCCTGCACGAGCAACGAGGCGAGGACGACGATGAACGCTACGTTGAAGAGGAGCAGCGCGTTCGGCAGGCGCATCAGCATCGGGATCGATGCGAGGAAGATGCCGACCGCGCCGCGCAGGCCCACCCAGGCGACGAACGCGATCTCGCGCTTGCCGTAGCCGAACGGCGCGAGGCAGACCGCGACCGCGAGCGGACGACCCACCAGCATCAGGAAGGCGGCGACGCCGAGCGCGGGCACGAGCGTCGCGTCGAGATCGTGCGGCGTCGCGAGCAGGCCGAGCACGAGGAACATCGCGATCTGGCACAGCCACGTGCCGGCGTCGAGCACCGAAAGATGCTGCACGAGGCCCGGCACGTTGCGATTGCCGACGACGACGCCGGCGATGTAGACGGCAAGGAACGCGCTGCCGCGCAAGGTGCCGGCCGCGCCGAACACGAACACGGCGCCGGCGACGAGGAATAGCGCCGCGAGCCCGCCCGACAGCGGCAGCTTGCGCATCAGCGCGGCGATCGCGACGCCGCCCGCCGCACCAAGCAGCGCGCCCACACCGAACTGCAGCGCAAGCTCGCGCGCGAGCGCGGCGCCGCCGAGCGCGTCCGGTGCGGCGAGATAAGTCGCCAGAAGCGTCGTCAGCAGCACGGCGACGGGATCGTTCGCGCTCGATTCGATCTCGAGCGTCGCGCCGACGCGCGCGCGGAGCTGCAATCCGCCGGCCCGCAGCAGGAAGAACACCGCGGCGGCGTCGGTCGATGCGACGACGGCACCGAGCAGCAGCGCCTGGATCGGCCCGAGCCCGAGGAGCCAGTGCGCCACGGCGCCGGTCAATGCGGCCGTGATCAGGACGCCGAGCGTCGCCAGCAGCAGCGTCGGCGCGAGCACGCCGCGAAACGCCTCGCGACGCGTGCGCAGGCCGCCGTCGAACAGGATCACCGCGAGGGCGAGCGATCCGAGACGATAGGTGAGCTCGTAGTCGTCGAAGCGGACGCCGCCCGGTCCGTCGACGCCGGCGAGCATGCCGAGCACGAGGAACACCAGCAGCAGCGGCGCGCCGAAGCGGCGCGCGACGAGGCTCGACCCGATGCCGGCCAGCACCAGCGCGGCCGCGCCGGCGAGGAGCCAGTAGGTGTGGTGGATCGCGCCCATTCGACGGGCATCATAAACGCGGAACCGAGGTATCAAGCGAAGTCGAGCCGCCGATAGAGGATCGATTCGGAGATGTGCTCGGCTCCCAGCCGCTCGCGGCCGTCGAGATCGGCGATCGTCCGCGCGACGCGCAGCACGCGGTGGTACGCGCGTGCCGAAAGGCCGAGCTGCTCGATCGCGCGGTCGACCAGCGCATGCGAGCGCGCATCGAGCGCGCAGCAGCGGTCGGCTTCGCGATTCGAGAGCGCGGCGTTCGGCTTGCCGGCGCGCGCGAGCTGGCGTTCGCGTGCGGCGACGACGCGGGCGCGCACGGCCGCGCTCGATTCGCCCGACGCGGCTGCGCGCAATTCGGTCTGCGCGACGCGCGGCACTTCGAGCTTGAGATCGATGCGGTCGAGCAGCGGGCCCGACACGCGCGAGCGGTAGCGCTGGATCGCGTCGGGCGTGCAGCGACAGCGGCCCGACGGATCGCCGGCATAGCCGCAGGGGCACGGATTCATCGCGGCGACGAGCTGGAACCGCGCCGGAAACTCGGCCTGCCGGGCCGCGCGCGAAATCGCGATGCGGCCCGATTCGAGCGGCTCGCGCAGGACATCGAGCACGCGCCTGTCGAACTCCGGCAGCTCGTCGAGGAACAGCACGCCGTGGTGCGCGAGCGAGATCTCGCCCGGCCGCGGCAGCGAGCCGCCGCCGACGAGCGCGACGCCCGATGCCGTGTGATGCGGTGCGCGGAACGCGCGCGTCTTCCACGCACCGGGGTCTGCACCGTGTCCGGCGACGCTGCGAACGGCAGCGAGCTCGATCGCTTCGGATTCCTCGAGCGGCGGCAGGATGCCGCCGAGGCGGCTCGCGAGCATCGTCTTGCCGGTGCCGGGCGGACCGACCAGCAGCAGATGGTGCGCACCCGCCGCCGCGATCTCGAGCGCGCGTCGCGCGAGCGGCTGGCCGCGCACGTCGGCGAGGTCTTGCGCGTGCGCGTCCGCCGCCGTCGCGTCCGCGAGCGGTTGCGCAGCCGGCAGCTCGCAGCGTCCGGCGAGGTGCGCGCACACCGCGAGCAGCGAATCGGCGACGCGCACGTCGGCATCGCGCACGAGCGCGGCTTCGGCGCCGTTGCCGCGCGGCACGACGACACGCCGTCCCGCGCGCGCAGCGCGCAGTACCGCCGGCAGCACGCCATGCACGGCGCGCAGCTCGCCCGACAGCGCGAGCTCGCCGATGAACTCGTGATCGCCGAGGGCGTCGCGCGGAATGCCGCCGTTCGCGGCGAGGATGCCGAGCGCGATCGGCAGGTCGAAGCGGCCGCCGTCCTTCGGCAGGTCCGCCGGCGCGAGATTGACGGTGATCTTGCGCTGCGGGTAGTCGAGCTGCGCATTCAGGATCGCCGCGCGCACGCGGTCGCGCGCTTCCTTCACGGCGGTTTCGGGAAGACCGACGATCGACGTGCCCGGCAGGCCGCCTGAAAGGTGCACTTCGCAGGTGACCAGCGGCGCGGCGATGCCGTCCTGCGCGCGGCTGAAGACGACGGCGAGACTCATCGCCTTGTGTTACGAAAAGTCGCCCGCTGCCCCGCCAGGGGTGAGCAGCGCGAGCAGCGGGCGTCCCGGGGAACCGGCGGCGAGCGCGCGATCGCCGACACGGCGCGTCCTTGCGGACGGCCGCACTCGTACCTCTGTGCAACAGTTGCTGCGTCATCGCGGCGGCGCCATTGGCGCGCCGCGCTATTCCGTACGATCTAGTGCGACGGCCTCGGCAGCGCCGTGCCGAGCGCGCGTTCGAGATTCGCGACCTGCGCCTCGAGCTCTTCGATCTTCTCGCGCGTGCGCAGCAGAACGCAGCGCTGGACGTCGAACTCTTCGCGCGTCACCAGATCGAGCTCGCGAAGGCCCGACTGCAGCGCGCTCTTGAAATTGGCGGCCAGATCGTCGCGCGCTTCCTTGAGGCCCGGCGGCACCATTGCCGCGAGACGCCGCGCGAGATCGTCGATCGATTCCACATTGACCATGCGTGCTTCACCCCGTTGCGTGGGCGGGTCGATGCGTCCTGCCTCGCCCGTTGTCCCGGTTTCGTGGCCCGTTCCGGAGCCGTGCGTCGTACGCTTCATCGACACCTCCGTGTGCGCGCTCATTGTCGCCTGAATGATCGTCCCGGGTTGGCCGGCGGCACGCGAGTGCGGCCGCCGGCCATTTGCATCCTTGCTGCGCCAGTCCATTGGCGCATGTCCTCCCCACGGCATCGACTGTACGCCGCCGTGTCGCGCGTGCCATCGGCGCGATTCGGAAGTCCGTGTAGGAAACTTCCTACCTTTCCGAATCCCGTTTAGAGTGTCGGCGAAGCTGAATCGCCCCGCAGGATCCCCGCGACGGAGTCTCCGACATGAAAATGGTCATGGCGATCGTCAAGCCGTTCAAGCTCGACGACGTGCGCGAAGCGCTCGCCGAAGTCGGCGTCCAGGGCATCACCGTCACCGAGGTCAAGGGCTTCGGCCGCCAGCGTGGCCATACCGAGCTCTACCGCGGCGCCGAATACGTCGTGGACTTCCTGCCGAAGATCAAGCTCGAGGTCGCGGTGACGGACGATCTCCTCGAGCGCGTCGTCGAGGCGATCCAGAAAAGCGCGAGCTCCGGCAAGATCGGCGACGGCAAGATCTTCGTGTGGCAGCTCGATCAGGTCGTGCGCATCCGCACCGGCGAGCTCGACGCGGATGCGCTCTGAGCGCGCGCTATCGGACGAGAATCCATAATCCCAGCGCCGCAAACAGGATCGCCGCCGCGATGCGCGCGGCTTTCAGCGGCAGCTTCGATGCAAAGCGCGAGCCGAGCCAGACCACCGGCACGTTCGCGAGCATCATGCCGATCGTCGTGCCGGCGACGACCTGCCAGAGCGGATGGTATTGCGCTGCGAGAACGATGGTCGCGACCTGCGTCTTGTCGCCCATTTCGGCGACGAAGAACGCGATGATCGTCGCGATGAACACGCCGTAGCGCGCGCCGCGCGCGGCTTCGGCGTCGTCGGCCTTGTCGGGCTTGAGCGTCCAGAGCGCGACCGAGAAGAAGCTGATCGCGGTCACCCACTTCACGACTTCGGGTGTGAGATAGCTCGCGACGAGCGCGCCGACTTCGCCGGCGATCGCATGATTGGCGAGCGTCGCGACGAGAATGCCAAGGCAGATCGGCCAGGGCTTGCGGTATTTCGCGGCGAGGATGAGCGACAAGAGCTGCGTCTTGTCGCCGATCTCGGCGAGCGCGACGGTCGCCGTCGAAATCAGGAAGGTCTGCATGAAGGCTCCGGCGGGCTGGGAAGGTTTTCGACGCAATGGTTCCTGCAAGCCGTCCCAGCCCGGGCGCCGTCTGCATGAACCAAAGGTCTCGCCGGACGAGATCGTCGCGCGCGCCATGGCGTGTTCGCCAAGTGTGTTGACGCGCGTCCCGCGGCGTTTCGCTGCGGTCGGCTACTCCCCAATGGAGCGGCGCGAAGTGTAGGGGCGGGGACACCTTGAAACAAGGGTTCGCATCATTAGTTAGCATTGCCAGGTCCGAAACGAGGAGCGTTCGATGGAATACCGCCGGCTGGGCTCGTCGGGCCTGCAGCTTTCAGCGCTCTCGTTCGGCGCGTGGGTCACGTTCGGCAACCGCGTCGGGCGGTCGGAGGCGCGCAACCTCATCGCGCTCGCCTACGACCGCGGCATCAATTTCTTCGACAATGCCGAAACGTACGCGGCGGGCGAAGCCGAGCGCGTCATGGGCGACGTGCTCGCCGACCTCCGCTTCCCGCGCGATTCGTGGTGCGTGTCGAGCAAGGTCTACTTCGGCGCCGTGCGCGATCCGAAGCCGACCCAGCGCGGCCTGTCACGCAAGCACGTCGTCGAGGCATGCCACGAGGCGTTGCAGCGGCTTCGCGTCGACTACCTCGATCTCTATTTCTGCCACCGCCCGGATCCGGAGACGCCGATCGAGGAGACCGTCGCCGCGATGGACATGCTGGTCCGACAGGGCAAGGTCCTGTACTGGGGCACGAGCGAATGGCCGGCCGACGCGATCCGCACGGCGCATCGCATCGCGCGCGCGAACCATCTCGTCGCGCCGCAGATGGAGCAGCCGCAGTACAACCTCTTTCATCGCGAGCGCGTCGAGGTCGAGTACGCGCCGCTGTATCGCGAGCTCGGGCTCGGCACGACGATCTGGTCGCCGCTGTCGTCGGGGCTTCTGACCGGCAAGTACAACGACGGAATTCCGGCGGGCTCGCGCATGGATACGCCGGGCTACGAGTGGCTCAAGCGGAACCTCGCGGAAGGCGAGGGGCCGGCGCGGATCGAAAAGGCGCGCAAGCTTGCCGCGATCGCGCGCGAGATCGGCGTGCCGTTGTCGCAGCTGGCGATTGCGTGGTGTCTCAGGAATCGGAACGTGTCGACCGTGATGCTCGGCGCGACGAAGCCGGCGCAGCTCGAGGAGAATCTCGGTGCGCTCGACGTGCTTGCGAAATTGAAGGATCCGGACTTCGCTCGCATCGAAGCCGCCATCGCGTGAGCTTCCCCTCTCCCGCGTGCGGGAGAGGGTAGGGTGAGGGCAAGCCCGCGAGGCGCTTCCACAGCGTGCCCTCACCTCAGCCCTCTCCCGCGAGCGGGAGAGGGGGAAAAAAGCGCGATCAGCGCGACTTGGTCAATGCCTCGTCGAAATACTGCATCGCGCGCGGCGACCCGGATTGCCCGAGCCAGAACAGCGCCTGCTTCTTGACGTCGCGCGGATAGTCGCCCTTGAGCAGCGCAATCAGCGCTTCCTCGCCCGCGCCGCCTTCGATCTGCGACAGCGCGAACACGCCCTGTTCGCGCACCGCCGCCGACGTGTCGTGCCCGATCGCCGCCGTGATGTCGTGCGCCGCGCGCTTGTCGCCCATCTGCGCCATCCAGAACATCGCCTGGCTTCGCACGTGCTCGGACGGATCGCTGCCCGCTATCGCGTGGATGCGCTCGTATGGATCGCCCGCATGCGATTGCGACAACGCGAAGATCGCGTGCTCGCGCAGCTTCGGATCGCCGTCGGTCGTCGCATAGCGCTCGACGATCGCCGCGCCGTCCTCGCCGCGTGCCTCGCCGAGCCAGAACAGCGCGTCCTCGCGCTCCTTGCGTTCGCGCGACGGCTCCGCGCGCGATGCGAGAAGGCGCGTCGCGGCAGGATCGGCGTGATAGGCGATCGCCGGCAGCGCATCGTCGTCGTGCTTCGCGTCGGGCGAAGCCATCCAGTCCGCGAGCATGCCGATGCTCTCGGCCGGCGCGACGCCGTCGATGTGCCGGATCGCGCTCGCGGCGTGCACGGGACACGACGCCTCGAACGCGCGCACATCGTCCATTTGCGCGTGTGCGACGTGCGCGTAGACCGTCAGCGTGCCGGTCGTCGGCGGCTTTTGCTGATCGTCCGTGCTGAAGCCGTGGTTGCGGCCGTCGAGATCGCAGCCGATGCGGCCTTCGGTGTGATCGCCGTGGCCGGACCAGCAGCACGGATCGCCGGCGCCGGCGATCATCGGCACGTCCCACGCGACCCAGCCGTCGGCCTGCGTCACGCGCGAGGCGAGCGAATCTGCGCCGAATGCGGCGGACGTGCCGGACAGGGCGCTGATGACGGCAAGCGCAGCGAGACGCCTCATTTCGGGTTCCCCTTCCTGTCGAGCTCGGCCTCGATCGCATTGACCGCGGCGTCGTCGTCCATCGTCGTCAGCGTGCGCAGGAGCGCCTTCTTCTCCTCGGTCGTCTTCGCCTGCTTGTAGAGCTGCAGGACGCCGTCGGAGTCGCCCGCGACGAGCAGGCCCTGCAGCGCCGCGTCGCGAAGCTTGGGCGTGTTCGCCTGCGTGTAGAGCCTGACGAGCGCGTCGTCCGCGCCGGCGACGCCGAGCGACTGCAGCGCGTCGACGCGAATGTCCTCCGGCAGCTTCGCATCGCCCGCGATCTGCGTGAGCGCGCCCGTATTGCCGGCGACGCCGAGCGCCTGCACGATCTCGCGCCGGTTGTCCGCGTCCTGCGTGACGTCGAAGATCTGCTTGAGCTCGTCGGAACCATCCATCGCGCCGAGCGTCTCGATCGCCTTCTTGCGCACGGTCGGATCGGGCTCGTTCTTGGCGCTGGCGAGCACGAGGTCCTTGCGGTCCGCGACGAGCCACGCCTCGATGATCTGGCGCTTCTCGTGCGCGTCCTTGCTGGCCGCGTAGATCTCGCGCAGGCGGTTGATCGCGCGATCCTCGCCGCTGACGCCGAGCATGCGGATCGCTTCGGCACGAAGCTCCGGGTCGGACGAGGTCTTCGCCGTGTCGATGACGACGTCGAGCGCAGCGTCGGTGCCGAGCTGGCTCAGCACGAACAGGGCGCGCTTCTTCGTCTTCTGCGAATGCTGGCTCTGCAGCACCTTCTTGAGGAGCGGCAGCGCGCGATCGGGCGGCGCGTTCATGAGGCCCTCGACGGCGATATCGGCGAGCTCCTCGTCGCTCGTGTCGGTGTCCTCCTTCGTGACCGCCGGGCGCGACTCGCGCACCAGCGAATCGGCGTCCTTGCTCCAGCGGCTCTGCGGAAACTCGCGGTGCAGGCGGTCGATGGCCGTCTTCGCCTCGGTCGTGCGTTTGGCCTGCACGAGCGTGTACGCCTCCCAGTAGAGCGCGGCGTCGGCGCTCTGCGGCTCCTTCTGGCGCAGCAGCTTTTCGAGGTCCTGGAAATGCTTCAGCGCCGCGTTCCAGTCGCCTTTCTTCAGTGACGCCTGGCCGTCCCAGTAGAGCTGGTTCGACGCCTTGTCGGCCGGCGCCATGTCGCCCTCGCTCGCGGCTGCGGCGCCGTGCGTGCCGAGCGCGAGCAGCAGCGCGGCGGCGAGTAGGTTTGCAGTGATGCGTGTCATCGATCGTTTCCTTTGATTCATGTCTTGCGCGGAGCGGGCCTGTCGAGCCGTGCCTCGGTCGCGCGTACCTGGAACAAGAGGTCGGTTGAGCGGAGGTAATCGCGCAATCCTTGTGCCGGTTCGATGGACGGAGATGCCGGCTGGTTAGCAAGCGAAATCAGCACGGGCTCGAGCTGGCGCAGGAAATCGGCGAGCTGCGTGTTGCCCGCGCGCGTGGCGGCGAGCGCGTAGAGACGATTCGATTCGACGAGCGATGCCGCGAGCGCGCGGTTCGAATCCATCAGCGTCGTGCCGTCGGTGTTGCTCGCCGTCATCAGCACGCCCTCGGTCGCGCGCAGGTGAGCGGCGACGTACGCATCGAGCACGCGCGCGGCGGTTGCATCGGCCTGCGTCGACGCGATCGGTGCGTCGGGCGCGCTGTGGCGTCCGGCGTAGAAGCCGATGCCGACGGCGAGCGCAAGCGCGCATGCGGCGGCGGCGAACGCGAGGCGCGAGGGCGACAGCCACACCTGCGCGCGCTCGATCCACGACGGGCGATGGGCGGCGACGTGCGGCTGCAGTCGCGGCTCGAGGCTTCGCCACAGGCGCGCGTTGAAACCGGCGTCGGGCTCGGGCGGCGGCAGCGCATCGACGCGCGCAAGGGCCTGCTCGATCGACGCGTAGCGGGCACGGAGCTCGGCCGATTCGTCGAGCGCGGCCGCGATCGCAGCCAGCGCTCTCGCGTCGAGCCCATCGCGGTAGTGATAGAGGACGAGATCGTCGTCGCTGATCGGGTTGATGTTTGCACCGCTCATGCTTCCACCCCGTCGGGCTCCAGTGCGCCGCGCAGCTTGCGCACGGCGCGAAAAATCGCCTGCTTGCTCGCGCTCGTGCTGAGCGAGAGCGTTTCCGAGATTTCCTCGATCGACTGCCCTTCGTGATGGCGCAGCACGAACGCGGTCCGCTCGATCCCGCTCATGCGCCTGAGCTGCGTCGCGATGTCGCGGCCGGATTCCGCGCTCCGCGCCACGCGCTCGGGGCCGGGCGGACCTTCGAGCGCGCTCGCCAGCGCGTCGGCGGCGTCGTCGTCCTCCGGCAGCGCGGCTTCGGTGCGATTGCGCTTGCGCATCTCGCCGAGCGCCGCGTTGACCGCGATCCGGTGCAGCCAGGTCGAGAACGCCGAGCGGCCGTCGAACTCGCGAAGGTGGCGGTACGCATTGAAGAACGCCTCCTGCACCGCGTCCTCGGCCAGCGCCCTGTCGCCCGTGATGCGCGCGCAGACACGGAACAACGCAGCCGAGTGCGCATCGACCAGGTGTCGAAACGCAGCCGCGTCCCCCGCGCCCGCCCGGGCGACCCAGCGCGCTTCGTCGTTTGCCATGCGCATAGGATGCGCCCGGAGCGGAACCGGTTAGCAGGGGCCCCGGATCGGCGGCTTTTCCGAGCGCCGGCAACGGGTTGCCGCGGCCCGTCCTCAGCCCGCCGCGTGCCAGCCGAACTCGATCAGCGCCTTCCCGGCGCTCAC
>CALFNI010000095.1 GCA_937902695.1 uncultured Rhodanobacteraceae bacterium | reverse complement strand
GGACTCATCCAGAAGGAAGCGGCCAAGTCGCCCACGCTCAGGTTCGGCATCGAGCGCGGCGGCCGGCGCCTCGACCTCGACGTCCGCGCGATCCGCCAGGACGACGGCGGCGGCGAGCGCTGGATCACCGGCATCGAGGCGCCGCAGGTCACGGTCGAGCCCGATGCCGTGCAGCGTTACGGCCCGCTGGCGGCGATCCCGGCCGCGCTCGCGGAGACCTGGGACCAGTCGACGCGCATGCTGAAGCTGATCGGCCAGATGGTCACCGGGCAGGCATCGACGAAGAACATCCAGGGCATCATCTCGATCGGCCAGGCGGCCAACGCGACCGCGCACATGGGCGTGGCGTGGTTCTTCAGTTTCCTCGCCGCGGTCTCGCTGGGCCTGGCGGTGATGAACCTTTTGCCGATCCCGATCTTGGACGGCGGACACCTGCTGTATTACCTTATCGAGCTCGTCAAAGGCAGTCCGGTGAGCGAGCGGGCGCAGATGGCCGGCCAGTACGTCGGCCTGATGCTGCTCGTGGCCCTGATGGGCCTGGCGTTCTACAACGATATTCTCAGGATCGCTTCCTGATCCGGGATTTTTGCTCCCAGCAGCGTGGCCGAAAAGCGCCCTTTTCGGCGATTCCGCTGGGCGATGCATGGAAGCATCGCTCGCCGCCGAAGCCGTAGGCCGACGCGTCGAGGTGGGTCCGGGCAATGCACCGGAATCGGCGGGTGGGGAGGTCCCTGGGTGGACGTCCGCCTCGCTCAATAAAACAACCAGGACCGCGGCGACCACCGCAGGCCCGACGATTTCCGGACGGAATTGACGATGAAGCGTATTGCCGCCCTCCTCCTGCTTGCCTGTCTCTACTCCGGCATGGCGCTCGCGTTCGAGACGTTCACGGTTTCGGACATCCGTATCGACGGGCTGTCGCGCATCGCGCCCGGCACCGTGTTCACCTATCTCTCGATCGAGAAGGGCGACGTGCTGACGCCGGACCGCGCCGAGCAGGCGATCCGCGCGCTCTACAAGACCGGCTTCTTCAACGACGTGCAGCTCGCGCGGCAGAACGACATCCTCGTCGTCACCGTGAAGGAGCGCCCGCAGATCTCGAAGATCGCGCTCCGCGGCAACAAGGACCTCAAGGACGAGGATCTCCTGAAGGGCCTCAAGGGCATTGGCCTTGCCGAAGGCGAAGCGTTCGATCCGCTCAAGCTCTCCGAGATCCAGAGCGAGCTCACGCGCCAGTACTACAACCGCGGCAAGTACAACGTTTCGGTGAAGACGTCGGTCGTCAACCTCGATCGCAACCGCGTCGAGGTCGCGATCAACATCGCCGAAGGCAAGGCCGCGAAGATCAAGCACATCAACATCGTCGGCAACTCGACGTTCCCCGACAAGGAAGTGACCGGAAGCTTCGAGTCGAGCACCTCTAACTGGCTCTCGTGGTACTCGAAGGACGATCAGTATTCGCGCGAGAAGCTCTCGGGCGATCTCGAGAAGCTGACGTCGTATTACATGGACCGCGGCTACGTCGACTTCAACGTCGACTCGACCCAGGTCTCGATCAGCCCCGACAAGCGCAAGATGTACGTGACCGCCGCGATCAAGGAAGGCGAGGTCTACAAGGTCAGCGACATCAAGCTGACCGGCGCGCTGATCCTCAACGAGGACGACCTGCGCAAGCTTCTCCGAATCAAGGTCGGCGAGCTCTTCTCGCGCAAGCAGGTCGAGCAATCGTCCGATGCGATCTCGGCGGTGCTCTCCAACATCGGCTACGCGTTCGCCGAAGTGCAGCCGATCCCGACGATCGACCGCGAGAAGCGCGAGGTCGCGCTGAACTTCTTCGTCAACCCCGGCAAGCGCGTCTACGTCCGCAACATCGTCTTCAAGGGCAACGTGCACACCGAGGACGAAGTCGTCCGCCGCGAAATGCGCCAGCTCGAAGGCGCGTGGTATTCGCAGGCGGCGATCGACCGCTCGAAGATCCGCCTGCAGCGCCTCGGCTACTTCAAGACCGTCACGATCGATACGCCCAAGGTGCCCGGCACTGAGGATCAGGTCGACGTGGTCATCTCGCTCGAGGAGGAAAACTCCGGCAGCTTCACGTTCGGCCTCGGCTACTCGCAGGTGCAGGGCCTCATCGCCAGCATCTCGGTCACGCAGAACAACTTCTTCGGCACCGGCGACAAGGTCGGCATCACGGCCGAGCAGAGCTCGGTCATCAAGCGCTACGAGTTCAGCTACTACGAGCCGTATCTCACCACCGACGGCATCGGCATCGGCTACGACTTCCACCACACCGAGTTCGACGCCGGCCAGGACAACCTCGCGAGCTACCTGACCAACTCCGATGCGTTCGACATGTACTTCGGCATTCCCATCACGGAATCCGACACGATCAACGCGCAGCTCGGCGTCAGCAAGACCGGCGTCGACACCATACCGGGCCTGACGCCGCAGGAGTTCATCGACTACATCGACAACCTCGGCCACCACACGTTCCACACGTGGGAAGCGCAGTTCTCCTGGGCGCACGACACGCGCAACCGTTTCTGGAACCCGACGCGCGGCTCGCTGCAGCAGGTCTCGTTCGACTTCGCGCTGCCGGGCTCGACGGTCGAGTACTACACGCTGTTCTACCGCTACGGCCAATACCTGCCGATCACGAATGCGCTGACGTTCTACGGCCATTTCACGCTCGGCTACGGCGACGTCTGGCGGACGCCCGACAAGGCGTCGACCGCGCCGGCGGACCGCCCGGCCAATCTCGACGTGCTGCCGTTCTTCAAGAACTTCTTCGCCGGCGGCGTGACGGACGTGCGCGGCTTCCGCGACAACACGCTCGGCCCGCGCATCGCGTACAGCCCGCTGACGTGCCCGCCGGCGGACACCAAGAACTGCCTCGTCCCGGTCGGCGGCGCATTCAAGACCGTCGCCTCCGCCGAGATCATCTTTCCGACGCCGTTCGTCAAGGAAGACAACGACTCGACGCGCATCTCGTGGTTCTTCGACGTCGGCAACGTGTTCCCCGACTTCAACGCGTGGAGCGCCAGCGAGCTGCGCGCGTCGACCGGCATCTCGTTCCAGTGGCGCGCGCCGGTCGGACCGATCGTCATCAACCTCGCCAAGCCGATCAAGAGCCAGCACGGCGACGACACCGAAACGATCCAGTTCTCGTTCGGCAACACGTTCTAATCCGGCCGGGAGCGGATCGAAGCGCGACGCGAGGAGACCCGACACGTGACGGCAGCGGCACAAGCACGAAGAGCGATGAGAGCGCCGGTGCTGGCCGCAGCAGCGCTGCTCGGCGTGCTCGTGCTCGAAGCGCTCATGCCGGCGGCGGCCACCGCGCAGACGCCCGCCGCGACGCGCATCGGCTACGTCGACATGAAGCGCCTGCTCGACAACGCGCCGCAGGTCGTCGCCGGCCGCGAGCGGCTCTCGAAGGAGTTCGCGCCGCGCGATGCATCGCTCAAGGCCGACGAGAAGCGCCTCGATGAGCTCCGCGAGCGCCAGCAGAAGGAAGGCGCGACGACGGCCACGGGCGACACCGATACGCTGAAGCGCGAAATCGACGCGCTCGACCGCTCGATCAAGCGGAACCGCGAATCGATGCGCAACGACCTCAAGTCGCGCAGCGACCAGGAGCTCGACAAGAGCTGGCGCGAGATCAACGACGCCGTCGTCGCCTACGCGCGCGAGCAGGGTTTCGACATCATCGTGCCGAGCCCGGTGGTCTATGCGAGCGCGCGCGTCGACATCACCGACCAGGTGCTCGATCGCCTTCGCAGGCAGTATCGCGAGAAGCCGGGCGGCGCGACGCCATGACGACGCTGACGCTCGGCGAGATCGCGGCGCGCTTCGGGCTCGAGTTGCGCGGCGACGCGGCCACGGAGATTCGCGGCGTCGCCACGCTCGCCGAGGCCGGTCCCGGGCAGCTCGGCTTTCTCGCCAATCCGCGCTATCGCGCGCAGCTCGCATCGACGCGCGCCGGCGCGATCGTGCTGCGCGCCGGCGACGCCGATGCGTTTCGGGGCGCCGCGCTGGTCGCGCCTGATCCGTATGTCGCCTTCGCGCGCATCGCGACCGTCTACGAACGCATGCCCGCGGCCGCGCCCGGCGCGCACGCGAGCGCGGTGGTCGCCGATGGCGCGCGCGTCGCGGCATCGGCGTCGATCGGCCCGCACTGCGTCGTCGACGCCGAAGCCGAGATCGGCGAAGGCGCGATACTCGGCGCGCACTGCATCATCGGCCGCGGCTGCGTCGTCGGCGCACAGTCGCGCCTCGTCGCACGCGTGACGCTCGTGCAGGACGTCAGGCTCGGCAAGCGCGTGCTGATCCATCCCGGCGCGGTCATCGGCGCCGACGGGTTCGGCATCGCGTTCGCGAAGGATCACTGGGAAAAGGTGCCGCAGCTCGGCGGCGTCGTCGTCGGCGACGACTGCGAGATCGGCGCAAACACGACGATCGACCGCGGCGCGCTCGGCGACACCGTGCTCGAGGAGGACGTCCGCCTCGACAACCAGATCCAGATCGCGCACAACGTCTTCGTCGGCGCGCACACGGCGATGGCCGGCTGCGCCGCGGTCGCCGGCAGCGCGCGCATCGGCCGCTACTGCCTCATCGGCGGCGCCGCTGGCATACTGGGACATCTGGAAGTCGCCGACCGCGTCACCGTGACCGCGATGAGCCTGGTCACGCATTCGCTGCGAGAACCCGGCGAGTACTCGTCGGGCACGCCGATCCAGGAAAACCGGCAGTGGCGCCGCAACGCAGCGCGCTTCAAGCACCTCGACGATTTCGTGCGGCGCATCGACGCCGCCAGGAGGGAACCCGAGTCATGAGCAACGTGAGCAACGACGGCGTGAAGTTGCCGATCGACATCGAAGGCATCGCGGCGCTTTTGCCGCACCGCTATCCGTTCCTCCTGATCGACCGGGTCATCGCATTCGAGCCGAAGAAGCTCGTCGCGCTCAAGAACGTCTCGGGCAACGAGGAGTTTTTCCAGGGCCACTTCCCCGGCCATCCCGTCATGCCGGGCGTCCTCATCATCGAGTCGATGGCACAGGCGTGCGGCATGCTCGTCAAGCTCTCGGCGCGGCCCGGGCGCCCGCACACCGGCGTGTTCTACCTCGTCAAGGTCGACGATGCGCGCTTCAACCGCGTCGTCGTGCCGGGCGATCAGCTTCGCCTCGAAGTCGAGCAGAAGCGCTCGATGCGCAACATGAGCCTCTTCACCTGCCAGGCGAAGGTCGACGGCGAGGTTGCCGCCGCGGCCGAGCTCCTCTGCGCCGAGGTGGCCAGCTGATGATCCACGCGACCGCGATCATCGATCCGGCCGCACGCATCGGCGCCAACGTCAGCATCGGCGCCTACAGCGTCATCGGCGGCGGCGTCGAGATCGGCGAGGGGACGACGATCGGCCCGCATGTGGTGATCGAAGGCACGACGCGCATCGGCCGCGACAACCGCATCTTCCAGTTCGCCTCGGTCGGCGCGATTCCGCAGGACAAGAAGTTCGGCGGCGAGGATTCCGAGCTCGTCATCGGCGATCGCAACGTGATCCGCGAGTTCGTCACGCTGAACCGCGGCACTGCCGACGGCGGCGGCGCGACGCGGATCGGCAACGACAACTGGATCATGGCCTACGCGCACGTTGCGCACGACTGCACCGTCGGCAACAACACCGTTTTCTCGAACAACGCGACGCTTGCCGGCCACGTCACGGTCGGCGACTACGCGATCCTCTCGGGTTTCGCCGGCATCCACCAGTTCTGCCGCATCGGCGCGCACGCGTTCGTCGGCATGGGCTGCCTCGTCAACGGCGACGTGCCGCCGTTCGTGATGGTCGCCTCCGACTACGGCCGCCCGCGCGGCATCAATTCCGAAGGCCTGAAACGGCGCGGCTTCGATGCCGACCGCATCGCCGCGATCAAGCGCGCCTACCGCACGCTGTATCTCGGCAACCGCTCGCAGGCCGAAGCGCGCGCCGAGCTCGCCGCGCTGGCTGCCGACAGCAAGGATGTCGCGGTCATGCTCGATTTCATCGAGGCCAGCGAACGGGCGCTCGTCCGATGAAAGCCGGGATTCGGAATTCGGGATTCGGGATCGGGGCGCACGTTCGCCGGCCTCGTTTCGCCGACGCGAGCATTCGATAGCGATTGCGTTGACGCATCATGGCTTCGTCGAATCCCGAATCCCGAATCCCGAATCCCCGCTCTCCCCGCTTCGCGCTCGTCGCCGGCGAGGCGTCCGGCGACCTGCTCGGTGCCGGCCTGATCGCGGCGCTCCGCGAGCGTTTTCCCGATGCCGTATTCGCCGGCGTCGGCGGGCCGCGCATGCAGGCGGCCGGCTTCGACGCGTGGCATTCGGCCGAGGAGCTCGCGATCATGGGCCTCGCCGAAGTCGTCAAGCACCTGCCGCGGCTGCTCGCGCTGCGCCGCGACGTGCGCCGGCGCGTGCTCGCGTTCCAGCCGGATGCGTTCGTCGGCATCGATGCGCCCGATTTCAACTTCGGCCTCGAACGAAAGCTCAAGGCGAAAGGCATCCGCACCGTCCACTACGTGAGCCCGTCGGTGTGGGCCTGGCGCGCGAAGCGCGCCGCGAAGATCGGTCGCAGCGCCGATCTCGTGCTGTGTCTTTTTCCGTTCGAGCCGGCGATCTATGCGCGGCACGGCGTGGATGCCGTGTTCGTCGGCCATCCGCTGGCCGACGCATTCGCGCTCGATCCCGCACAGGCGCCCGCGCGCGCCGCGCTCGGCCTTGCGGAGAATGTTCCGGTGCTCGCCATCCTCCCGGGCAGCCGGCTCGGCGAGATCCGGCGGCTGGGTTCCGATTTCGTCGAGGCGGTCGCGCTGCTGCGCAAGGCGCTGCCCGATCTCGACGTCGTCGCGCCGATGGCGAATGCCGCGTGCCGGCATGCGTTCGAAGGCGTCGTGAAGAGCCGGCGGATCGCAGCCGGTGCGCAGGACACGATCCGCCTCGTCGACGGCCACGCGCACGAAGCCATGATCGCCGCCGATGCCGTGCTGCTCGCGTCCGGCACCGCGGCGCTCGAAGCGATGCTCGCGAAGCGGCCGATGGTGGTCGCGTACCGCGTATCGCCGCTGACGTATCGCATCGTGACCGGTCTGCACATGCTCGAGGTGAGCCGCTATTCGCTGCCGAACGTGCTTGCCGGTCGCGATCTCGTGCCCGAGCTCATGCAGGATGCCTGCACGCCCGACGCGCTCGCGGATGCGCTTTTGCCCGCGCTCGCCGAACGGCGCCCGCCGCTGCCGCTCGTCGCCGAGTACCGGCACCTGCATCTCGAGCTCCGCCGCGACGCGAGCCGCTCGGCGGCCGCCGCCGTCGCAGGGCTCGTCGCCGCGCCGCGCGGCGCCGCGGCCTGACCGCGCTGCACTGCGCATTGACGCTGGGCGGTCTCGTCAGCACGATGCGCGCGTGACGATGCCCGCATGCTGAGCCGAATGGTGGACACGCCGCGCCGCGTGCGCGCGCTTCGTCTCTTCGCGCTCGTCGCGTTCGGCGCTCTGGTCGCGTTCGGGCCGCTGACCGAGCATACCTGGCCGGAACGCCTCTTCACGGTCACGCTCGTGATCGCCACCACGCTCTGCATCGTATTCGCAACCGCGCGCGTCGCCTTCGCGCTGCTCGTCGCCGCGCTCGCGTTCGGCGCGCTCATCGTTGCCGGCGCGCTGAAGTTCACGTACCTGCAGACGCCGGTGCTCGCGCCCGATCTCGAGTACTTCGTCAACAAGGACACGATCGGCGTCATCGCGCGCTATCCGTTTCTTGCCGGCGTCTGCATCGCCGCGATCGTGCTGATCCCGGCGCTCTTGATCGTCGCGTTCTTCGGCGAGCCGCCTTCGCTGCTGCGCGATCGTCCCGTCGCCGTGCGCGCTTCGGTGCGCATCCTCGGCGCGCTCGCCGCCGCCGCCGTGCTCGTGGTCAGCCTGATGCCTACCGGCCCGTTCTGGCGCGTCTTCAACAAGCCGATGTGGATCACGATCAACGACAAGAGCTTCCTGACCGATTTCTTCACGTCGTTCAACGACACCGTGGTCACGCGGCCCGAGATTCCCGCGAAGATCGACTACAAGCCCGGCTGGAAGCTCGAGCGCCCGCTGCAGGCGCCGGCGACCAAGCCCGATGTCGTCGCGATCCTCGAGGAATCGACGTTCGATCCGCGCATCCTCAAGGCCTGCACGCTGCCCGAATGCAAGCGCAGGATGTTCGACGCCGACAAGTACACGCGCGCGCATGGCCTTTTGACCGTGCACACGTTCGGCGGCGGCACGTGGACGAGCGAGTTCGCGGTCCTCACCGGCCTTGCGCACACGCTGTTCGGCGCGGCCGGCCTCTACGCGCCTTACAACCTCGCGCCGCGCGTCGACCACACGCTGCCGCGCATGCTGCGCGCGGCGGGCTATCGCGCGATCGCGATCTACCCGATGACCGGCGATTTCCTCAACGCCCGCAACGCGTACGACTACTACGGCTTCGACGCGTTCTACGACGGCACCGAATACGGCCTCGGCTGGGAGAGCCGCGACGCCGACCTGCTCAAGGTCTTCGAACGCATCTATGCCGACGAGAAGCGTGAGCGCCCCGACCAGCCGCTTTTCGTGTTCATGCTGACGCTGCATCAGCACGGCCCGCACATGACGCCGCTGAAGGAACTGCCCGCGCCGTACGACAAGCCGCTCTTCCCCGGCACGTTCCGGCCGAAGGATCTCGACGACTGGCTGAACCTCAACCTCGGCAACTATCTCGAGCGCCTGCAGCAGTCCGATGCGATGATGGCCGATCTCGAAAAAATGCTGCTCGGCGGCGACAAGCCGGTCGTGCTGATGCACTTCGGCGACCACCAGCCGTCGTTCGACGGCGCGATCCACGCGATACCGAAGCAGGTGCCGAAGGAAGCCGGGCCGAACTCGAGCATGGTCACGTACTACAGCATCAAATCGAATTACCCCGTCAAGCGCAAGTTCGACTACCCTGTGCTCGACATCGCGTTCCTCGGCGCGCTCACGCTCGACATCGCCGGCGTGCCGAAGGATCCGTTCTACCAGGCCAACACGTTGCTGCGCGAGCGGTGCAAGGGACGCTATCTCGACTGCAAGGACACGAACATGGTCGCGTCATATCACGACTACGTGTTCAACAAGATCAAGGATCTTCGCGAAGAATGAACGCCGTTTCGCCGCTGCCGGAGAGGACCACGGTTCGCGTGCAGCGCTGGATCGAGCGCCTGCACCGAAGCGCCCGGCGGCACGGCGCCGAAAGCCACGCCGCGCTCGCCGGCGTCGACGAAGCGGGCCGCGGCCCGCTCGCCGGGCCCGTCGTCGTCTCGGCCGTGATCCTCGATCCGCAAAAGCCCATCGTCGGCCTCGCCGATTCGAAAGTCCTTTGCGAGAACGATCGCGAGCGGCTCGCGGCGCTGATCCGTGCGCGCGCGCTCGCGTTCTCGGTCGTCGCGGTCGACGTCGACGAGATCGACCGCTACAACATCTTCTGGGCGACGATGCTCGGCATGCAGCGCGCGCTCGCGGCGCTCGCGCTCGCGCCCGCGTATGCGCTCGTAGACGGTAACCACTTGCCCAAACCGATGCCGTGCCCGGCGCGTGCGGTCGTCGACGGCGATGCGAAGGAGCCGGCGATCAGTGCGGCATCGATCATCGCCAAGACGGTGCGCGATCGCATGATGTGCGAACTCGACAAGGCGCATCCCGGTTATGGCTTCGCGCGTCACAAGGGCTATTCGACGCCGGAGCATTTCGAGGCGCTCGACCGGTTGGGCCCTTGCGTGATCCACCGCAGGAGCTTTGCGCCTGTCTATGCGAAGTACGCGATGGGCGACCTGTTCGAATCTTCCGCGGAGCGTCACGGCTGATCAGTTTTCAGATCGAATGGGCCATTAGCACTGGGCCCACACGCTCCTTTTTGCGGAATACATCGCTCAACGGATAGTCATGTGTCATGACTTCTGTGTGAAATGCCCCACCTTGTTGACTGCAGCAAGGCGTTGGCCGCCCACAGTTTCAGTCTCTTCGCAGTAAACCTCATCGCCTGGCTCAAACTCCCAGGATTCGATTGACACTTCATAGGGCTAATTCAAGATTCGGTAGATGTCGTCACGTAGACGGATCGCCCTTACGGGTCGCCAAACATCGACGCCCTCATTGACCAGACGAACATAAATCTGCGTGAAGTCAGTCATGGCAGATCTCCGCTTCCAGCGGCCGTACCAAAAATCTGGACCGCCCACATGGATTACCCCATTTTCTAGACTGGTAGCGATGTGGCCATCACCGCTTGGATCAGTATCCAAGCGGGAACCAGATGCCACGCGTCACAACTACGCCCATATTTGGAACTACATGCTTCTGATCCAGCTTGGAAACGTCTACGTTCTCCTCAACAGTCGCGATCGACGGCTCGTCGCCTCCGAATACCCGCTCTCGTAAGAGCCGTACAGCGTCCTCATAGCTGTAAGCTGTTATCCCGCATCCTAAATTGAGCGCGCTTAGTCTCGGTAAACTCGAAAACGTAAACCAAAACCGTTTCAGATCTTTCACGGGAAAGCCTCCGGCTCGAACCTAAGGACTGGACCGATGTTCGGATTTCCAGCGCCAGGAATTATTCCGTGACTTGGGTCAAGACTGGGCAACTTCACTTCGAGGCCTTCGAAGTACTTCAAGCTCGCTGGAGGGACAACATAGTCGATGTCGCTTGCGGAAGTTCTAGTGCCCTTGGCCGCGGAACCTACGACCTCCAACGGACGACCAGCATCATTCACTACACCTTGGATTGACTTAACTTCAGCGTCCGTCAGGTCACCAACCACACGAGCGCGCCCCGTCAGAGACGCTCCTACAGCAAGTGATGCTCCACCAAGAGCGTCGCTAGCACCCGCTTCCGCCACCGCATTGACGATCGCCGTCGCCGTCTCCGGATTCGCAAGCGCCGCAGTTCCGCCCTCGACAGCCCCGGGCGGCAACGACCGGCGCCATGACCGCGACAAGCGCAACGCCGATTGCTGGTCCCAGCCAATCATCCGGACTCGGCGGCGGCGGTTCTGCGCCGGACAGTTCGTATTCGTGCTCGAAGTCGCGCGACTCGCGTCCATTCGGATCGAACTTGCTGTACGGATTGTCATCGGCGTACGCATAGCGATTGAAGTAGCTGTCAAAAACATCGCTAACACTGCAGAAGTCTTGCTCATCGACACCCCTGCCGATTCACGCACCAAATCTCGATCGAGTGTTCGGTGCCGGGAGTCATTTCGTGCCTTCTCGCCTCAGCGAATACGGTTCAAGCTGAACCCTTCGGTTTAATGCTCGTCCGTCCTCGGTTTCGCCATCATCAAGAGGCCAGTCGATCGACTCACCGGAAGGGCCTCGAAGCTGCTCAAGAGGGATACCGTGGTCGAGCAGCCAGTCGAATACCACCTTTGCCCTACGCAAAGACAGCTTCCGACACTCACGTGGCAAACATTCTTTCTTGTCTGCAGAACCCATGACTTCTGCACCGATGATCGGATCCTCTTTCAGCGTTTGGAGCAAGCCAAGAAGTACATTCATTTGCTCTTGATCTAGCACCTTGTCGATGTCTGCGGAGGATTCCGACTGAAGCGGCTTGCCAGCCGGAAAATATATCCGCTTGAACTCTACGGAATAGGCATCGGCTCGATGGATCGATAGGTAGCTAGATAACATTGCGAGAAGAGCAGCAAAAATCCAAGCGACAATTCTCATCATGGGTCTCCGCAACTTCCGGTG
>CALFNI010000094.1 GCA_937902695.1 uncultured Rhodanobacteraceae bacterium | reverse complement strand
GCACCAGGATCTGACCGCCGCGGACGACGCCGTACTCGTCGCCGAAGTCGCCGACAGCCGCCGCCTGTTGGGCGAGATCACCGGCACCGCGCCGGACGGCTTCTGCTACCCGTACGGCGCGCTGGACGTCCGCGCGCTGCTCGCGGTGCGCGCCGCGGGGTACGGGTACGCGTGCGCCGTCGATCCCGGGCCGCTCGGCCATTCGTACATCGGCGACAGCCCCTCGGTGCTCGACGATGTCGCGAAGGTCGTCGGCGAGGGCACGCCGGCCAGCGCGCGGTTCGGCGATCCGGTGACGGGGCCGCTCGGCGCGTACTGGCGCATGACCGCGGCGCTCGCGCCGGGCGGCGGATCGCACTGACAAGAAAAAAAGCCCCCGGATTGCTCCGGGGGCCACGTCCGCTGCATCGGTTGGATCGGGCGCGGCGGCCGATTCGCGAAAAACCGCCGGGAACCGCGCTGCGGCCAGCGATCAGGGCACCGTGAAGGGCGCGCCGCTCGAGTCATAGGCCCAGTCGCGCACTTCGGCCGGGAAGCCGAGCGGGCCCGCGGTCGTCATGTGCACGTAGCCGTAGTTCACGGCGTTCGTCGATTCGTTGTAGAACGCGACGCCGACGTAGCCGTCGCTGCCGCCGATCCAGTTCGTCATCAGCGTCGAGCCGGCCGACACGACGGCGTCGGGACCGACCGTGTCCCCCGAATGCAGCACCGCGAAATCGATGCCGCTCGCATCGACGACGCCGCCGACGAGATCGGTGAATGCGGGCGGCACGGCGTCGCCGTACCAGTAGACATACATGCCGTCGCCTTCGGGGCCGCCGATGAGCTCATAGAGGTTGATATCGTCGCTGGCGATGCCCGGGTCGTAGCCGTGGAAGCTTCCGGTCGCGAAATCGAACGAGCTGCCGTTGTCGTCCTCGACGACAGGCTGGTCGATCGTGCCGGTGACGATCGTTCCGCCGCCGCCACCGCCCGCGCCGTCGAAGCCGGTGCAGAAGATCTCGTCCGGACCGCCGTCGCAGGCCTGCCGCGGCGGCGTGCCGACGGTGACGCTGACCGGCACCGACAGCAGCGCGTGCGCCGGATCGTTCGTCGTGATGCAGAGTTCCGCCGAATAGACGCCCGGCGCGAGGCTGCCGGCCGACGGATCCACGGTGACCTGCAGCGTCGTGTCCGCACCGCCGGCGATGGAGCCCGTTACCGGCGTCGCGCTCAGCCAGTTCACGACCGGGCCCGAACACGAGCCGCCCTGGCCGCCGCCGATCGCCGCCGCGCGGATCATGAAGTTGCCGTCGAGCGAGCCCTGCTCGACGTCGAGGATCGTGCCGGTCTGCGTGTTGTTGCCGAGGTTGACGGTGTCGACCGGCGGCGTGGACGCGAACGAGATGTACGACATGCCCGCGGATGCATCCTCGTCGAGCGCCGCCGGGAACAGGCGCGGCGTGAAACCGCCCGCGATCGCCCACTGGTCGACGAAGCCGACGTAGACATCGCCGCCGCCCGGAATCGAGAAGTCGGTCTGGTACGTCTGGAAATTTCCGGTGATCGCCACCGGGACCAGCATGTCGGTGCCGACGCGCACCGCGTTGGTCGGATCGCCGTCGCCGTCGGCGTCGTAGTAGACGACGAGGTTCGCCTGCAATCCGGTCAGATCGCCGTCGCCGACGGGCCAGTACACCGAGATCTCGTGGATTACGAGCGCATCGCTCGCGCTGAAGCGGTTGAGGTAAACCGCGGCCTGCTCCGTCGCCGGCGGGCCCTGCGTGCCCGAGCCGAGCGCGGTTTCGGCCGAGCCGTCGTCCCACTGCATCAGCAGCGAGCCGTCGGGGACCCACGGCGCGGCGGCGCGCTGCGAGCCCAGCGGTCGCATGGCGAACGTCGCGGGCTCGCGCGGCGCGAGCGCCTTCGAGATCGACGACTTCGAAGCCTTCGTGAGGCTCGCGTACGGAATCAGCGTCGGACGATGGCTCGCGCCGCTGCGCGATTCGATGTCGTACGAGAGCGCGTCGCTGCCGGGGCCGTTCGAGAGCGTCAGCGATTGCGTCGCGGTCGCGTCGGGATCGACGCTGAAGTCGAGCGACGCCGGCGCAAACGACGCGGCGGGCGGCACGGCCTCGACGCCGAGCATGATCGAATCGATCCACCAGCCCGCATCGCCTTCGGGTGCGACCGAGCTGTCGTCCGCGGTGCGGAAGCGAAGCTGCGTCGGCTGTCCGACTGCGGCCGCGGGGAGGACGGCTGTCGTCGTCATGAAGCCGCCGCTGTCGCCGGTCCACGCGTAGCGGCCTGCCAGCGGCGACGTGGCGATCATCATGTAGCCGTAGCCGCCGCTGACGAAGCTGCCGCCCGCGTCGAGGATGTCCTCGAACGCGCCGCCGTTGATCGAGATCTCGAGCACGGCACCGTCGTCGCGACGCTCCAGGTTGACCTTGTGGCGGAACGTCACGGTCTGCCGCGCGACCGGCGTGAACACGGGCGAATCGAGCGTGAAGTTGGCGTCGGTCGGCAGGTCCGGCGCGAACGCGGCGTTCGGCGCGGAATCGGAGTACGCGATCGTCGTCGCGAAGTCGTTGCCGCCGCTCGTCGTCGACGACGTCCAGCCATCCGGCAGCGAGGGCACGAAGGCTTCGTCGAAGTTCTCGCCCGGCGGGAAACCACCGGTTTCGCCGCTCGTGACCTTGAGCGATGCGTTCGCGGCATCGGCGTTCGCGCCGAGATCGGTGACCAGCGCACCGGCCGCGATCGTGTTCGTGTAGAGGCCGGGTGCGGCCGATGTCACGTCGACCGTCAGCGTGCAGGTGCCGCCGCCGGGAATCGCGGTGCCGCTCGCGAGCGTGATCGTGCCGCCGCTCGCGACGACGCTGCCGTTCGTGCAGGTCGTCGCGGCGTTCGAGGCGGCTGCAACGACGACGCCGTCCGGCAGCGTGTCGACGAAGTCGGCCGTCAGCGTCGCATCGCCGGGCTGGCCCTGATTGCCGAGCGTGATCGTGAGCGTGCTGGTGCCATTCGCGACGATGCCGTCGGGCACGAACGCCGCCTGCAGGCCCGGCGGCAGCAGGCCGGCGGCGCGGAACTGCAGGTTGTCGATCAGCTCGCCGGCGCCGTTCTCGGCGTTGAACGTGATCTTGCCGATCGCGACCGGGCTGATGACGCCGACGAACGTCGCGGTGTCGCGCGTCGCGGCCGGCGGCAGCACCGTCGTGCCGAGCGACGTGCCGCTTTCGTCGAAGACTTCGACATCGACGGCGTTCGAGCTCAGTCCGCCGTAGACATCGGCGGCCGCGGCCGAGATCGAGGGCGCGAACGAGACGATCGTCGCGTCGGCGAAATCGGTCGCGCCGACCTGCCGCGTCGGCGCATTCGGGCCGAGGAATCCGTTCGGGAAGATGATGATGCCGTCGCCCGACGTCGACGTGATGCCGAAGCCCGGCGCAAGCTGGCCGGGCGTGAAGCAGGCGTCGTTCGACGTCGCGCCCATCGGCTCGCCGCACAACGTCGGGAACGGACCCACGTTCGCGCCGCCGTCGAAGTTCTCGATCGTGAGATTGGCCGGCACGCCGAGCGCGGCGTCGAACGCGGCCTGGTCGGAAAAGAACTGGAGCGCGCCGCGTGACGCGGCTGTCGCGCTCGCATTGCCCGCGAACGCGGTGACCGCGAGCGCGACGGCTGCCGCGAGCGCGATCGACTTCGATGGATTCATTGCTCGACCCCCAACATGGATGAAACCGCCCTACGGATCGGCTGTCGGGAGCACTTGCATGACGGGCACGCCGGAATCCCACCGCTATCACCGCTTACGCGCCGTGCGGCTGTCTTCGTTACATGCGCGAGACAGCCGCCGGCGCGTCGAAGCGTAGGCAGGCGGAGGCGATCGGAACAAGGGAGATTGGCGGCACGTTTGTGCCATTGGCACAAAAATGCCTGGACGCTTGATGGAAATTTACCTAATGCTTGCGTCCGCGGCGCGTTGCGCCGCGAGGAAGCCGAGCTGGCAGCGCGTCGCGGCGCCGAACTCTTCCATCAGCTCGCTGATGCGCCGCGCGAGCGTGCGATGCGACATGCCGAGCTCGAGCTCGATGGCCTTGTCGTTGAGGCCCGAGGTCAGCAAGGAAAGCAGCGGCATGCTGCGCCGGCGGCCGCTGGTCGCCTGCTCGGTGTCGGAGGACGGAAACGGCGTCGCGTTGCGCCAGAGGAGCTCGAACACTTCGCAGAGCGCGTCGAGCAGCGACGACGAGCGCACGAGCAGCACCGGGCCGTCGGGACGGCGAAGATCGAGCGGAATGATCGCGATGCGCCGGTCCGCGACGATCAGCTTGAACGGCAGCGACGCGGCGATGCGGCATTCCTCGCCGTGCGCGGTGTTGTCGCGCATGTGCTCGAGCCAGCCCGGCATGCCGAGGAGATCGGCATCGATCAGCGCGCGGCAGCGCACGCCGCGTTCGAGGCACTGGAACAGGAGATGATCGGGCTCGTTCACGTTCGAGATCAGCATCGGCCGGCGCGTCAGGCTGATCATCTCGACCTGCGCCGTGCGGTGCATCTGCGCGAACATCTGCGCGGTCGCTTCGGGGCTCAGGATTTCGACGAGGCGCTCATCGGCAACGGCATGCGCGGCGGCGGCGCCCATCGCACTCAGCTTGGCGACCGCGGCGCGCGCATTGCGCTGGCGAAGCTCCTCGTCGAGCTGGCTTTTGGCGATCAGCGCCTCGATCGCGATGTCGGGCGGAACCGCGTAGTAGCGCGGCACGCGATCGGGCGAATGCGTGACCATGCCCTTGCCTTCGAGCGCGCGGAGCGACGATGCGATCGCGCGCGCGGACGCGCCGAGCTTGCTCGTGATCTGCGCGATGCAGAGTCCCTCGCAGCGGAGCAGCATGCGGTAGAGCTGCTCCTCGGCCTGCGTCACGCCCATGCCGTCGAGCACGCGCGATACGGCGTGCGAAGACGGCGCCTTCCTCGAAGCGCGCTGCTTCGGCGATCCCGGCTTGGTGGATTTCGTGACGCGCATGTACGATCTCCGCGTGACGCGTGCGAAGCATCGACTCTACAAAACACGCCGCGCGCGCGCCAAAGAAAAAGCCCCGGATGTTTCCATCCGGGGCTCGTTTCTCGGACTTGCGTCCGGAATTACTTAAACCACCTGGACCTGATCGGCCTGCATGCCCTTCTGGCCCTGCACGGCGACGAAGGTCACCTTCTGGCCTTCCTGCAGCGACTTGAAACCCGAACCCTGGATCGCGCGGAAGTGCACGAAGAGGTCGGGGCCGCTCTCAGGAGTAATGAAACCAAAACCCTTGGCGTCGTTGAACCACTTGACGGTTCCGGTCTGACGATTCGACATCTCGAATATTCCTTGTTGGTGTTACGTAATCACGA
>CALFNI010000093.1 GCA_937902695.1 uncultured Rhodanobacteraceae bacterium | reverse complement strand
CGGCCGCCGGTGGCGGAACCCGCACGGACGCTGCGAAAACCGGCCTCGAGCCCTCGATTCGGAACACGCCGGCCGCTGCCTTGACTCGTTGCGGCCGGGTCGTCGAGGGGCAAACCCATGGAACGCGACGGCGGATCGATGCCTCGGCCGACCCCCGCGCTGCGGCCCCGGCCAGCATGGGTCGAATCGGCCTTCCTTGCGCCCCGGTTTTTCCATGCCGGGCGTCTATACCCAGCTCTGCCATTTAAGATAACGTGACCCAATGGCCGGGGCAGGGGAAGCGGCGCGTGTGTGGCATCGCGGGTTTCATCGGCGCGGCGGGAGACGCCGGCGCCGATCGTCCATTGCTCGAAAGGATGCTCGCGCTGCTCGCTCATCGCGGGCCCGATGGCAGCGGAATCCATATCGAGCGCGGCATCGGGCTCGCCCACGTGCGGCTGTCGATCATCGATCCCGCGGGCGGCGTGCAGCCGATGCGGCTCGGCTCCCTCTCGGTCGTATTCAACGGCGAGATCTTCAACTACATCGAGCTGCGGGCAGACCTGCAGCGGCGCGGCCACGTGTTCCGCACCGATTCGGATACCGAGGTCATCCTTCATCTCTATCAGCGCTACGGCGACCGCTTCGTCGAGCACCTGAACGGGCAGTTCGCGATCGCGCTCTGGGATGGCGCCCGGCAGCGCATGGTGCTCGCGCGTGACCGTGCCGGCATCCGTCCGCTGTTCCACGCGCGCGGCCGCGGTCGGCTCTGGTTCGCGTCGGAGATCAAGGCGATCCTGGCCGCGCTGCCGGAATGCGCGACGCTCGACGTCGGCGGGCTCCTGCAGACGTTCACGTACTGGGGCCCGGTCGATCCCGATACGCTCTTCGAGGGCGTACGGAGCGTGCCGCCGGGAACGCTCGTCGTGCTCGATCGCGACGGCAACGAAACCCAGACGCGCTACTGGGACTGGACATTCCCCGTGCACGGCGAGCCCGCGAGCGGGTTCGCCTCGGTCGAAGAGGCCACCGCGGCGTTGCGCGACCTCCTCGTCGACGCCGTGCGCCTGCAGCTTCGCGCGGACGTGCCGGTCGGGGCCTATCTCAGCGGCGGACTCGATTCCTCGGGCATCGTCGCGCTCGCGCGACGGTTCACCGATGCGCCGGTGCGGACGTTCTCGATCGCGTTCGACGACGCCGAGTTCGACGAGAGCGAGCACCAGCAGGCGATGGTGCGTCACCTCGGCACCGAGCACACGACGTTGCGCTGCACGCAACGCGACATCGGCGAGGCGTTTCCGCGGCTGATCCGCCATACCGAAACGCCGGTGCTGCGCACGGCCCCGGCGCCGCTGATGCTGCTTTCGCGCACCGTGCGCGAAGCGGGCTACAAGGTCGTGCTCACCGGCGAGGGTGCCGACGAGGTGTTCGCCGGCTACGACATCTTCAAGGAAGCGAAGGTGCGCCGCTTCTGGGCGCGCCAGCCCGATTCGGCCTGGCGCCCCCGGCTGCTCGGCCGTCTTTACGGCTATCTCGAAAAATCGCCGGTCGAGAACCCGGCATTCGCGCGCGCATTCTTCGGCCAGGGCCGCGAGCACATCGGGCGGCCGATCTTCGCGCACGTGCCGCGCTGGACCACGTCCGGACGCGCGCTCGCATTTCTCGCGCCGGAGCTCAAGGCCGCCGCGGCGGCGTGGGATCCGCTCGCGTTCTACGAAAAGCGTCTTCCGGACGGCATGATGGATTGGGATCCGCTCTCGCGCGATCAGTACGTCGAGGCCAAGTCGCTGATGGCCTCGTACCTGCTGTCCTCGCAGGGCGATCGTGTCGCGATGGCGAACTCGATCGAAGGCCGGTTCCCGTACCTCGACCACCGCATCATCGAGTTCGCCAATCGTCTGCCTTCGCGCTGGAAGCTCCGCGGGCTTACCGAGAAGTTCATCCTGCGCCGCGCGCTCGCCGATCTCCTGCCCGACGATATCCTCAAGCGCACCAAGCAGCCGTACCGCTCGCCCGACGCGCGCAGCTTTTTCGTCGGCAGCGAGCCGCTCGATTTCGTCGGCGATCTGCTGAGCCCGGGCCGCATCCGCGCGGCCGGCTACTTCGACGACACCGCCGTGACGCGGCTTTTCGAGAAGTGCCGCAGCGGCAGGGCGGCCGGATTCGCGGACAATCAGGCATTCGTCGGGATCGTCTCCACGATGCTGCTGGACGAGCTCTTCGTCAGGCAGCGCAGTCCCTCATCGGTCGCGGCCTGAGCGCCCGCCGAACGCACGTTCACCAAGGGAATCGAGCATGCAGAACGACATCGCCGGGATTCGCGCCAAGGTCCGCGCGTACATCCTCGAGAATCTCCTCTTCACCAGCGATGCCTCGCAGCTCGACGACGACGCCTCGCTGCTCGAGCGCGGCATCATCGATTCCACCGGCGTGCTCGAGATCGTGATGTTTCTCGAGGAGCAGTTCGGCATCAAGGTCCGGGACAGCGACATGCTGCCGGAGAACTTCGACAAGGTCGACAGCATCGCGCGTTTCGTCGCGCGCAGCACGGGCAACGCGTGATGCATCCGCAGCGCCTGCTGCACGACAGCCTGCTACGTGCCTGCGAGGGGGATGGCGCGGCGAAGGCGGCCGTCATCGTCGAAGGAAATGCGTATACCTACGGCGAGCTGCTCGATGCGGCATCGCGCCTGGCATCGGCGCTGCGTGAACGCGGCGTCCGGCGCGGCGACCGCGTCGCGATCTACATGGACAACACCTGGCCCTGCGTCGTCTCGATCTTCGCGACGCTCATCGCCGGCGGCGCGTTCCTGATCGTCAATCCGCAGACCAAGGCCGACAAGCTCGCCTTCATCCTCGACGACAGCGGCGCGCGCGTGCTGCTGACGGACGCGCATCTTGCCAAGGAATATCACGCGGCCCTCGAAGACATGAGCGATCCGCCCGCGGTCGTCGCCTCGGGTGCTACGGACGCGGCGGCGGAATCGTTCGATGCGGTGCTCGCGTCGGCAACTCCGCTCGGCGAGCGCGTTCCCGCGATACCGCTCGATCTCGCCGCGCTGATCTACACCTCGGGCAGCACGGGAAATCCGAAGGGCGTCATGCAGACGCACCAGGCGATGGTCTTCGCATGCGCAAGCCTCGTCGAATACCTTCGTCTCGGTGCGGACGACCGCATTCTCTGCGCGCTTCCGCTCGCGTTCGACTACGGCCTGTACCAGCTCCTGATGAGCGTCAGTCTCGGCGCGACGCTCGTGCTCGAGCGCTCGTTCACGTTTCCCGCGCAGGTGTTCGCGCGCATGCGCGAGACGCGCGCCACCGTCTTCCCGGGCGTGCCCACCGTGTTCGCGATGCTGCTCGGCGCGCATGGCCGCGAGGCGCTCTCGTTTCCCGAAATCACGCGCGTCACCAATACCGCCGCCGCGTTGCCCGATGATTTCGCCGTGCGCCTGCGCGAGGTCTTTCCGAACGCACTCATCTACAAGATGTACGGGCTGACCGAGTGCAAGCGCGTGAGCTATCTCGAGCCCGAGCTCATCGATGCCAAGCCGGGATCGGTCGGAAAGGCGATTCCCGGCACGGAGATCTATCTTCTCTCGCCCGAAGGCAAGGAGGTTCCCGCGGGCGAAGTCGGCATCCTCCATGTGCGCGGGCCGCACGTCATGCTGGGCTACTGGAACCGCCCGGACCTCACCGATCTGATGCTGAAGCCCGGCAAGCTGCCGGGCGAGCGCGTGCTCTGCACGCAGGATCATTTCCGCATGGACGACGAAGGCTTCCTCTACTTCGTCGGACGAACCGACGACATCATCAAGACGCGCGGCGAGAAGGTCAGCCCGGTCGAGGTCGAGAACGTCCTGCACGCGATCCCCGGCGTGCGCGAGGCGGCGGTCGTCGGCGTGCCCGACGACGTGCTGGGCCAGGCGATCCGCGCCTACGTGGTGCTGAATCCCGGCGTCCTGCTCGGCGAGCGCGAGATTCGCGCCGGCTGCGCCGTCAGGCTCGAAAACTTCATGGTGCCGCGCGACGTCGTCCTCTGCAGCGACCTGCCGCGCACGGCAACCGGCAAGGTGAGCCGCAAGGCGCTGCTCGAAAATCCGCCCGCATGAGCGGCGATGCCGTCTACCGCGCGCTGCATGCCAGGCTCGCAACGATCAAGGCGCTCGCCGACAAGCCCGAGGAGAACGCCGACACGACGCTTCGCGCGCTCTGGCACACGGCAGCGGGCCAGCCGAAATCCGCCGTCGCCGCGGCAGACGGAGCGCTTCCGGCGCTGGATGCCGGCACGCGCGCGCGGCTCGACGACCTCGTCGCGGAGCGCCTTCGCGGCGTTCCGCTCGCGCACCTGACCGGGCGCCAGAGCTTCCTCGGTCTCGAGCTGATTTGCGCACCCGCCGCGCTCGTGCCGCGCCGGGAAACGGAGCTTCTCGCCGGCGAGGCGATCGCCTGTGCGCGCGCGCTCCTCGACGCCGGCGCCACGCCGCCGCTCCTCGTCGTCGATGCATGCACCGGCTCGGGCAACATCGCGCTCGCCATCGCGAGCGCGATCCCCGCCGCGCGCGTCTACGGCGCGGACCTCAGCGAAGAAGCCGTCGCGCTGGCGCGCCGCAACGCCGCGGCGCTCGATCTCGCCGATCGCGTCCGCTTTGAGGCCGGCGATCTGCTGGCGCCGTTCGACACGGGCGACTTCGTCGGCCGCGTCGACCTCCTGACCTGCAACCCGCCGTACATCAGCAGCACGAAGGTCGGCCAGATGGCCGACGAAATCGCCGCGCACGAGCCGCGCCTGGCCTTCGACGGCGGCCCGCTCGGCGTTACGATACTGATGAGGCTGTTGCAGGATGCGCCGCG
>CALFNI010000092.1 GCA_937902695.1 uncultured Rhodanobacteraceae bacterium | reverse complement strand
GCTCAGCGAGGAGCTTTCCTCGACCGAGAACCGCGTCGCGTTCGCGCGCCAGGCGTACAACGACGCCGTCATGGGCTACAACAACAGGCGCGAGATGTTTCCGGGCTCCGTGGTCGCGGGCATGTTCCAGTTCCAGCCGGCAGAGCTGCTCAAGATCGAGTCCGACGCGAAACGCGAAGTCCCGAAGGTCTCCTTCACGTGATGCGAGTCTGTCCCCTCTCCCGCTCGCGGGAGAGGGCTGGGTGAGGGCAGGTCCGGCTCCACGCCTCGTCACCGCATGAACTTCTTCGCCCACCAGGAACAAGCGCGCCGCCAGACGCGCCGCATGCTGGTGCTGTTCGCGCTCGCCGTCGTCCTCATCGTCCTTGCGATCGACGCCGTCGTCGTCGTGCTCGGCGGCCTCGACGTGTCGAGCCGCGGCGCGGAGCGCTCGACGTGGCTCGTGCTCGCGACGATCGGCGCGCTCGCGACGATCGGCACGGGTTCGCTCTACCGGATTGCGAGCCTCTCCGGCGGCGGTGGCGTGGTCGCGCGGCAGATGGGAGGCACGCCGGTCGATCCGGCGACGTCGAACTTCGCGTACCGGCGCCTGCGCAATATCGTCGAGGAGATCGCGATCGCGTCCGGCGTGCCGGTGCCGCAGATCTTCGTGCTCGAAAACGAAGCCGGCATCAATGCATTCGCATCGGGATTCGCGCCCGCCGACGCCGCGGTCACGGTCACGCGCGGCGCGCTCGACAAGCTGACGCGCGACGAGCTGCAGGGCGTGATCGGCCACGAGTTCAGCCATCTCCTCAATGGCGACATGCGGCTCAACATCCGGCTCATGGGCGTCGTGTTCGGCATCGTCGTCGTCGCGACGATCGGCCGCAAGGTGCTCGAAGGCGCCGGCCGCACGCGCAGCCGCGACAGCGGCGGCGTCGTGGCGTTCGGCGCGGCGATCTTCGTGATCGGCTATCTCGGCGTCGTGCTCGCACGCCTCATCAAGGCCTCGATCTCGCGCCAGCGCGAGTTCCTCGCCGACGCATCGGCCGTGCAGTTCACGCGTCAGGCCAGCGGCATCGTCGGCGCGCTCAAGAAGCTCTGCGCTCTCGCCGAAGGCTCGACGCTGTCGAACAGCAACACCGAGGAGGTGGCGCACATGCTGTTCGGCGACGGCGTCGGCTACTCGGCGCTGTTCGCGACGCATCCGCCGCTCGGGGAGCGCATCGTCCGCCTCGATCCGTCCTTCAACGACGCCGAGCTCGCCGCGATTGCCGCCGCGTGGACGCAGCCCGTGCTCGTCGCCGACGACGACGCGGGCGCCGATATCTCGATCAGCGGCTTCGCGCCGGCGAACGCATCGCTGCGGGCGGCACGCGATCATCGTCTCGCGCTGCCGGACGCCGGCGCGCGACTCGCGGTGACGCCCGCCGCCGTTGCCGCGCAGGTCGGCAATCCAGATACCGACGACCGGCGATCGGCGCGCACGATCCACGCGACGATCCCCGATGCATTGCGCGAGGCGGCGTATCGCCAGGAGCAGGCCGCGCCGCTGATCCTCGCGATGCTGCTCGATGCGCGCGAGGACGTGCGGCGAAAACAGAAGGACGCGCTTGCGGCGCGGTACGACAGCGGATTCATTGCGCTCGTCGAATCGCTCGCGCAACCCGTCGCCGATCTTCATCCGATGCTGCGGCTGCCGCTGGCGTCGCTCGCGTTTCCGGCGTTGCGCCGTCGCCCGCGTCCGCAGCTCGACGTCTTCGTCGATGCGCTCAATGCCCTCGTCGCCGCCGATGGCCGCGTCGATCTCGACGAATATTGCCTGGCCAAGCTGATCCGCCTGCAGGTGATCGATTCGCTGGCGCCGGCCGCGGCGAGCGCGATGGGCCGCGTGAGGCTGCCGCAGGCGACCGGCGATGTCGCCGCGCTGTTCGGCATCGTCGCAAGGTACGGACACGACGATGACGCGTCCGCCTCGCGCGCCTTTCAGGCCGCCATTGCGGACGTCATGCCGGGCGCTGCGCTCGCCTACGCGCCGCCCGAGGATTTCGTGCAGGCGCTCGATCGCGCGCTCGCGACGCTCGATCGGCTTTCGCCGGCCGGCAAGGAGCTCGTCATCGCCGGCCTCACGCGCGCGATCAGCGAAGACGGCACCGTGCGCGTCGCCGAAGCCGAGCTGTTGCGCGTGATCGCCGCCGCGCTGCATTGTCCTTTGCCGCCGCTCATTGCGGACGCGTCGATTGTCGACGTCGCGAGCGCTTAACGCGCCTTTACACTACTTTTCGTAGATAGACTGTTGCCGCGATGGCAACGAGGATTTACGGTGGTTGCTCGCCCCGCATTCCGGAAACGCGCGCTCGCGCTTACGTTGTAAATGATCCCGCACGCCTCCGTTCAAGGCACGCGCGACGAGCTGCTCAGCGGGCCGAATCTTCGGCTGCGCATCGGCGAGCACGTCGTCGATACCGGCGCGCTTCGCGTCGTCACGCGGCCGGAATGGCCTCGACTGACGAGCAAGGCCGTCGCGGTGCTCGTCGAGCTGGTGCGCAATGTCGGCCAGACGGTTACGCGCGATCAGCTGCTTGACAGGGTCTGGACCGGACGGTTTCCCACGCCCGACGTGCTGACGCAGGCGGTGAAGGAGCTGCGCCGCGCGCTGGGCGACGATTCCAAGCCGCCGCAATACATCGAAACGATTCCCAAGCTCGGCTATCGGCTGATCGCGCCGGTACTCGTGCTCGACGGACCCGACAGCGCGGTCGTCGTCGAAACCGCCAAGCCCTTCGTCGAGGCGCCGCGCGAAACGGCGAGCGCGAACGACGCGCCGAAGCCCGCGCGGCACGCACGGGCGCCGGTCGCGACCGCGCTGCGCTGGACGCTCGCGATCGCCGGATCGGCAATCGTCCTCGCCGCCGCGGCGATCGTCATCGGACATCTCCGAAGCGGCGCGGTGGCGACGGCGCATGCCGCGCGCGCATGGACCGTCAGCGAGCGGCGCGTGATCACGTCCGACCCCGGCGCCGAGCGGCGCCCGCAGCTTTCACCCGACGGCACGCGCGTCGCGTTCGCGGCGCCCGATCCCGTCGCGACGTCACGCGTCGTCGTGCGCTCGATCGAGCCTTCGCAGACCGTGCACGTCACCAACGGCGGCAGCGAGCAGGAGATGCTGCCGGCGTGGTCGCCGGACGGCGACCGCATCGCGTTCGAGCGCGTGCGCGAGGGCGGCTGCACGATGTACGTCGCGTCGAGCCTCGGCGGCGACGAGCGCGAAGTCGGCGCGTGCCGCGACGTCACCGTCAACTATTTCGACTGGACGCCGGACGGACGCGGCCTCATCACCGCGCAGAGCAGGACAGGCGGCGGCGACCTCGCGCTCGTCCGGCTCGATCTCGACAGCGGCGCGCGCGAGTTCCTGAAGTATGCGCGCACCGACGAGGATCAGGACCTCGAGCCGCACTACTCGCCGGACGGGCGCTTCATCGCGTTCCGCCGCGGCGTCGCGCCATACAGCGATCTTTACGTCATGCCGGCCGCCGGCGGCGCGGTGCGGCAGGTCACGCACGTCGCTTCGCGGATCCGCGGCCACACCTGGACGCGCGACGGCAGCGCGCTGGTGTTCGCGTCGAACTTCGGCGGATCGATGGCGCTGTACGCGGTCGACGTCGATTCGGGCCGGATCGAACCGCTCGGCATTTCGCCGGCCGAATATCCCGATGCCGCGCGCGACGCCGACACGGTCGCATACGAGATCCCGCGCACCCAGAACCAGCTCACCGAGATCAGCCTCACGGACGAGCGCATGGCGATGCTGGCGCCCTCGACCGGCAGCGACTATGCGGCGGCGCTGTCGCCGGACGGCGCGCGTCTCGCGTTCGTCTCGGATCGCGGCGGACGATCGCAGCTGTGGCTTTACGACCGTGCGAGGCAGATCGTGACGCCGCTCAGCGACGCCGGCGAAAGCCCGATGTTCTGGCCGCGCTGGCGCGCGGACGGCAAGGCGATCGTGGCGGTGCGCATCGCCGCGCCGTCGAAGCGGCAGCTGATCGAGGTCGACGTCGCGACGCGCCGGCAGCGGGTCCTTTCGAAGGATGACGACAGCGTGCTGTTCGGCGGCTACGCCGGCGAGCCCGATACGGTGTTCATGGCGGTCGGCGCGTCGGGCCGCAACGACGAGCTCGTGCTCGCGACGCATCCCGGCACGCCGGAGGAATCGCGCCGCCGCATCGCATCCGGCGTCGCCTTCGCCCAGGTCGATGCGCCCGCGCATGCGCTGTACTACACCGCGTCGTCCGGCGAAGGGCTCTACCGCTTCGACCTCGGCGGCGGTGAGCGGCGCT
>CALFNI010000091.1 GCA_937902695.1 uncultured Rhodanobacteraceae bacterium | reverse complement strand
TCGTACTTGCCGTACGAGAACGAGCCTTCGGTCGAGAACGTATCGGTCCAGTCGTCGTAGAGGTTCAGCACGTAGCTCTTGAGATCGCGCTGCTGCACGTACGAGTAACTCGAAAGCGAGAGCGTGTTCCCGTTGAAGGTCTGGATGATCGGCTGATCGCTCTTCGTCTCGTTGTAGCGGAACGAGGCGCGATGGCCGTCGGCGATGTTCCAGTCGAGCTTGGCGAGGTAGAGCTTGTTGTCCTGGTTCGCGTCGGATGCGCCGAGCGTGCCCGGCGTGAGGCCGTACTGGTCGGCGACGCCGATGATGCGGTTGATGTCGTCCTGGCTGATGTTGACGATGTTCGAGGCATTCGAGCCGATCGGACCGTACGCCGGGCCCGGCGCAAGCGTCTTCGATTCCTCGTACGAGAGGAAGAAGAAGAGCTTGTCCTTGACGATCGGGCCGCCGAGCGTCGCGCCGTAGGTCTTCTTCGCGCTATAGCCCTTGAAGTCGGTCGGCTCGTCGCTGGTGAGGTCGTTCGCGTTCGTGTACGCGTAGTAGACGTCGCCATGGAAATCGTTGGTGCCGGACTTGGTGACGATGTTGACGTTCGCGCCGACGGATTTCTTGTTGGTGACGTCGAAGTTCATCGTCGAGATGTTGTATTCCTCGATCGCGTCGAACGAAAGCGGCTGGTTCAGCGCCGGCAGGCCGTTGGCCTCAAGGCCGAACGAATCGTTGGTCGGCACCGCGTCGATCGTGATGTTGTTGTAGCGGCTGTTCTGGCCGAGCGCGGAGATCTCGCCGCGGCCGACGCTGGTCAGCACGATATGCGGATCGGTGCGCGCGATGTCCTGGATCGAGCGGTTCGGATTCGGGATGACCTTGAGCTCGCGCTGCGAGATGTTCGACGAGAGGCCCTTGTTGTCGGCCTGGAACGTCGCGCCCGGCGCCGCCGCCGTGACCGTGACGCCGGCGAGCTCGGTCGCGCCGGTCGGCGCGGACAGGTTGAGATTGAGCGTCGTTTCCTCGGCGAGCTGCAGGAACACGTCGTCCTGCTCGGCGTTCGCGCCGCCGTCGCCCGACGCCTTGACGTCGAACGGACCGCCGACGCGCAGGCCCTGCGCCGTGTAGCGGCCTTCGGCATCGGTCAGCACCGTCCGCGACGTGCCCGACGGCACGTGCACGATCTCGACGGTCGCGCCGGCGACCGGCTTGCCCGCCGCATCGACGATGCGGCCGCTCAGGGACGACGAGGTGTTCTGCGCAAACGCCGTCGACGCCGCAAACAAGGACCCGATGACCCACGGCAACAGCCGCACCCGCAGTTGATTGTTCATGCCCCAGCCTCAGTCGTGAAATGCGCAACGCATACGACGTCGGACGCGCGCTCCCGAGGTCCGGAAACGACCGTGTTCGACGCTCGATTGAAAGTCCGCAGGCCCCCTGTTTTCCGGCCTGCCGGAACCCGAGCCACCCGCCGGGTTCTTAACCTTAGTTTAACCTCGCTCGATGTCCGATCTGTAACAGCGGACGCCGCCAACGATTTTTTCGGGGACGGCGGATTCAGCCGCCCGCACCTCGCGCCGTGAGGTACCGGGTGCGCTTGACGGCGCGCAGGTGCCGGATGTCGAGGCGCACGAGCCCGTCGACACAGCCGCCGAACGACGGGTCGACGCCGAAGTCGAGGAAGCGCACGCCCGCCGGCTCGCAGAGATCGACATACTGCCGATACAGCGTCGGCAACTGCGCGTCGAGCTCACGCAGGCGCTCGCGCAGGCGCGACAGGCTCTCGGCCGGCGATCGCCCGGCCCACTCGGCCTCGGCCGCGCGTTCGACCTCGCGCGATACGACGAACGGATTGCGCGCGCGCGCCAGCGCATCGCCGTCGCCGAAGTAATGACGGTGATAGTGCGCGATCCATTCGCGCGCAGCCGCCGGCAAAGCGGCACTGATGCTCACGGGTCCGAAGAGGTAGCGCACGTCGGAGCGCGCGCGCAGATACGCGCCGATGCCCTGCCAGAGATAATCGAGGCTGCGCGAGCCCCAGTACGCCGGCTGCACGAAGCTGCGTCCGAGCTCGACGGCGTCGTGCAGGAACGCCGGCACCGGATCGGCATATTCGAACAGCGTCGACGAATAGAGCCCGGCCGTGCCGCGCTCGCGGAGGATCGCGCCGGCTTCGCCGAGACGATACGCGCCGACGATCGCAAGCGCGTGCTCGTCCCAGAGCACGAGGTGCCGGTAATGGCCGTCGAAGCGATCGAGGTCGCGGCGTGCGCCGGTGCCTTCGCCGACGCGGCGGAACGCAAGCTCGCGAAGGCGCCCGATCTCGCGCATCGCGGCGCAATCCTTCCCGGCGTCGAGCAGGACGATCGCCTTGCCGTCCAGCGTCTCGCCGAGGCGTTCGGCGCGCTTCAGCGCGCGGCGCACCGCAATCGGCGATTCGGGATGCGCGACCGCCGCCGAGGTCGGGAACACGGTCGGACGCCGCCGCGCCAGCCGATAGACATGCCGGCGCATCTGCGCGGCGATCTGTCGCGGCGCGAGCCCGCTCCCGGCGAGCGCCTTGCACGGCACGAGCTCGCCGACGTTGAAGCCGATCCGCGCGTTCGCGGCACCGAACATCTCGCGCGCGAGCAGCAGCGCCGCGAGCGGCTTGGCCAGCATCGAAACGCCGTAGAAGACCGGCGAGTTCTGCGCCGCGATGCGCACGGGCAGCACCGGCGCGCCGGTTTTCTGCGCGAGCCGCGCGAAGCCGGGCGACCATGCGTCGTCGCGCACGCCGAGCGGGTGCATGCGCGAGACCTCGCCCGACGGGAACACGATCAGCGCCGCATCGCGCTCGAGCGCGCGATACGCCTCGCGCGCGCCGCCGAGCGCGCTGCCTGCGCCGAACAGCGGCAGCGGCAGCAGCAGCCCGGCAAGCGGCTCGAGCTGCGTCAGGATGTCGTTCGCGAGGATCCTGACGTCGCGCCGCACCGAGCCGACCAGATCGATCAGCGCCAGCGCGTCGAGCGCGCCGAGCGGATGGTTCGCGACGATCACGACGCGCCCGTCGACCGGAATGTTCTCGCGATCGGTGTTCGCGACGCTGTACGACATATGGAACTGCTCGAGCACGCGCTCGACGAAGTCGAAACCCGAGAGCGGCGCGGTCGCGGCGAGCGTCGCGTTGATGCGCTCCTCGCAGGCGACGCGACGCAGCAGCTCGACGACCGGCTGCGCGAAGCTGCGCGCGCGCCCTTCGGCGAACCGCGGAAACTTTTCGTAGAAGCTGCGCTCGATGCTGATCACGGCGAATCTCCGATTCGCCGGGACGCTAGCGGGTGCGTGTTACACGGGTGTGAGAATGCGTGCGCCGCCGGCGTTTCGCGAAAACCGGCTCACGGGGCGCCCGTGACCCTGCCTGCCCTCACCCTGCCGTCTCCCGTCAGCGGGAGAGGGAAAAGAAACCGCCGCATTCAGCGCGAAAGCTTGACGTACGCCATCACCCCGTCCAGAAACATCTGCACCGACAGCGCAACCAGCAGCATGCCCATCAATCGCTCGACCGCAACGAGCACGCTCGTCCCGAGACATCTGAAGAGATACGTCGACGACAACAAGATGGCAGCCGTCGCGAGCCAGGCGAGCGAGAGCGCGACGCTCCAGTCGACCGTGCGTCCGGGGTAGCTGTTCGCGAGCAGCATCACCGCCGCGACCGCGGACGGCCCCGCGATGCCCGGAATCGCCATCGGCACGATGAACGGCTCGCGCTCCGCGTCGCCGCCGAAAATCCCTTCCTTGGGCGGAAACACCATGCGCACGCCGATCAGGAACAGCACGATGCCGCCGGCGATGCTGACCGATTCC
>CALFNI010000090.1 GCA_937902695.1 uncultured Rhodanobacteraceae bacterium | reverse complement strand
ACGCGACGGATGTTCGAACCCGTCACGGTGATGGTTTCCAGCTGCTGATTGCTCTGGTCCTGCGCGTCTTGCGCAAGAGCAGGCGCAGCGTAGCCGACCACCGCCGATGCGCTTGCGTACAACGCAAAGCGCACGGCTTTGAAAAGCTCGTTGCTCGATAGCCTCATTACACTCTCCAACGTCAGAGTTGCGTCACAGTTCGATCGGGACATGTGCTTCCCCTTCCTGGGGATGGCCAAGACGGCCTACCTAAAACCCTCGGCAGCGGCGGATACTAACAACTTTCTTACGGCATGGGAATCCCTGAGCCACGGCTTAACAAAGCCGCTCAGATCGCCAAAATCGCAATAAATATCAAAAACTTGCGCAGGACATGCAAAATCGTCTCCGAGCCGTCGCGGGGCAGCCTGGGGGCTCCGGAGAAACGCGTTACATCACGGAAAAATAATCCGCCGGCGCGAAGAAAAAACGCCCCGGGGACGCGTGCGGTTCATGGATCTGCGGTCGTGGATGACCGCCTGCGGAGCCCGAACGCGAAACGCCGTAGTGCATTCAGCACGCGATCCGGTGCGATCCTGCCGGTGCGATCCACGACGGATCGCACGGAAGATTCTCAAAGATCCTGGCGGTACTGGATGTAAGGCGTGCGCGCCTGCGAAGCATCGGCGTCGCGGGGCGCCGCATCGAGCGGCGCGCTCCAGAGATTCTGTGCGCCGACACTGATCTCGCCGCGCCACGGCGTGCGCCACGAAACGCCGAGATCGAGCGCCGTCCACTTCCTGCCGAGGAGCACCGGATCGTCGCTGTGCAGGACGTGCCCGACGATCGCGCCGCGCAGCGAGCCTGCGTCCACACCGAGGCTCAGCGAAAGCTGATCGATGTCGATGCCGGGCAGCGTGGTGCCGAGCGTTCCGTACGAAAGCGTGCTGCCGCGTCCGTAGCTCGCGCCGAGATCGAGCGCGGTGTTTTCATCGAAGCGCCAGCGTCCGCGCGCGAACAGCGACGTCTGCGATTGCAGCCCTGCCGTCAGCGCGTCGGGCAACGTCATGACGGGAACGTTCGCGCCGGCGCCGATACCCTGCCACGGCTGCACCGCGTCGCGCGTCTGCAGCCAGGAAAGTCCGTACGTGAGATCGAGCCCGCCGTCGGGCGACATCCATCCAAGGCCGAGCGAGCCGGTCAGCGCGCTCGGCTTCGTATCGCAACCCAAGCCGCACAGCGCGGGCAGCGTGCTCTGCGTCTGGCCGAGCAGCGCATCGACGTGGAAACCGTTGTTCGACTGCCAGCGCAAGCCGCTCGGATCGAGCGTGTTAGCACCGAGCAGGTACCAGCTCGCGGGCGCCGGCGCCGCCGTCGATCCACCGAGCAGCGGCGAGCCCCACTGACCCGGCACGGCAAGAATCGCGAGCAGATGGCCGTCCGAGCCCGACCAGATCGGCACGATCGATCGCGAATCGGCGAGCGCCCACGACTGCTGCTGCGAGCCGTCGTCCAGCGCGAGCAACTGCTCGACCAGCGCCGTCTCGACGTTGCCCGGGCCGACCGCCAGCGCAGCCGGCTCCTGTGCCGTCGCGGAGAGCGACAGCGCGAGGCCGAGCGTGGCGATGGCGAGACGCGAAAGCATCGTTTTCGTGGCGGTTCTTCGAGCGGAGGATGAGGCGGTCGTCAGGTCTTTCCCGGCAGCCCGGATATGGGAGTGCGGAGCCGCCGCGTAGTTCCTGAAAACCGGATCGGACTACGGCAGCAATGGTACTCCCGTTTACGGAAAACTAACAGCGACGCGGGTCACGTCCGCCGGGGTTCGAGTGTGCCAAAGTTCATCCGGCCCGAGATGACAAAAGCTTCGGGAATAAGGCCCTGGAGGGGCCGCCGCCCGGCGCGCTCGCGATAGACTAGGTTGCCGCACGTACCAGCCGAGGGGTCCGCCGAGAGTGCGAGCAGTCCCGAGCGAAGCCGCCGCTTCGCGTCCTTCAGGGCGCGACGACTCCCCTGCCGCGGTCGGTACGCCGGCGGAGGCGCTCTATTGCGCGCTGCTGCGCGCGTCCAGCATCGCCCAGCTCGAAAGCGCCGTCGCCCGCGATCTTCCGCCGCTCCTTTCCGCCCTCCGCTGCCGGCTCTACTGGCCGGGCGCCGCCGAGGACGGGCACGCCGACGGCGAATATCCGCCCGCCGTCCGCCAGGCGCTGACACGCGGCGCCGAGGTCTCGGTCGCCGAATCGCCTGACGGCGTCCTGCAGGTGGCGATGCCGCTCCGCACGCGGCCCGACGCCGCGCCGCGCGCGATCCTCTGCTGCGATTTCGCCGCGAAGGTGCCGAGCCGCAACGGACGCCTCGCCCGCATGGAGGCCGCCGGCCGCCAGATCACGTCGCGATTGGAAGCCGTGCTCGAAGTCGAGATGCTGCAGCGCTCGGTCACGCGGCTCGAGCAGGCCGAGCGATTGCAGCGCGCGCTCTACGCGATCGCCGACCAGGCCAACAGCGATCGCGACATGCCGGACGTGCTGCGTGCGATGCACGAGATCGTCGGCAGCCTCATGTACGCGGAGAACTTCTACCTCGTTCTCTACGATCGCTCCAACGACAGCATCCGCTTCGCGTATTTCGTCGACGTCGCCGACGCCGACGTTCCGTCCGGCGCATCGACGCCGATGGCCGAGATGCGCGGCAGCCTGACCTGGCACCTGATCCGGCGCGGCCGCGCGCTGATGGGCACGCCGGCCGATCTGGAAAAGCACATCGGCGAGACGCTCGCCGCGTTCGGGCCCGAGTGCATCGACTGGCTCGGCGTGCCGCTCGTGCGCGGCAGCGAGGTCGTCGGCGGCATCGTCGTGCAGAGCTACACCGAGTCCGCACGCTTCGGCGAGGAAGACCGCGCGCTCCTCGCCTACGTCGCACAGCACATCCTGACCGCGCTCGAGCACAAGCAGACTCTCAAAGACCTCGAGCGCCACGTCGCCGAGCGCACCGATGCGCTGCGCGAGGCGAACCTGGTGCTGCAGCAGCAGGTCATCGAGCGCCAGCGCGGCGAGCACCTGCAGGCTGCGCTCTTCCGCATCGCCGAGCTTGCCAACACGACGGACAGCCTCGACGAGTTCTACGAGGCCGTGCACCGCGTCGTCGGAAGCCTCCTCTACGCGCGCAACTTCTATATCTCGCTGCTCGCCGAAAGCGCGCACGAATTGCAGTTTCCGTATTCGGTCGACGAGTTCGATCCGCTGCACGAGCCGCGCGAGCTCGGCAAGGGCTTGACCGAGTACGTGCTTCGCACGGGCACCGCGCTGCTCGCCGATCGCGAGGACATCGAACGCCTGCAGAAGACCGGCGAGGTCGTCTCGTACGGCACGCTCTCCTCGTGCTGGCTCGGCGTGCCGCTGATCTGCGCCGAGCGCACCGTCGGCGTGCTCGTCGTGCAGAGCTATGCGGACGATCACCGCTACACGCTGCGCGATCAGGAGCTCCTGACGTTCGTCTCGTACCACATCGCCAATGCGCTCGAGCGCAAGCGCCACGCCGAATCGCTCAAGCACGCCTACGCCGAGCTCGAGCAGCGCGTCGCCGAGCGCACCGCCGAGCTTGCCGCCGCGAACCGCGAGCTGCGCGGCGAGATCGAGCGCCGCGAGCGCATCGAGCGCCAGCTCAAGCACGAAACGCTGCACGACGCGCTGACCGGCCTGCCGAACCGCGCACTCCTGCTCGACCGCCTGGCGAGCGCGCTCGCGCGCTACACGCGCGATCCACGGCGCCTCTTCGCGGTGCTGTTCCTCGATCTCGACCGCTTCAAGATCATCAACGACTCGGTCGGCCACCTGCTCGGCGACGAGCTGCTCGAAGAGGTG
>CALFNI010000089.1 GCA_937902695.1 uncultured Rhodanobacteraceae bacterium | reverse complement strand
CGTCCTCCGGCCTCGCGTATGCTAGTGAAAGCGAGAACGACGGCCTCGCGGGCGAGATCTACGGCACGGCCTACGCGAGCGAGCGTTTCGTGCGCGATGCGCTCCGGATCGCGGCACGCGACGGGCGCCCGTATCTGCGGCTGCCGCGCGCACTCGCCAACGAACAGGATCTCTACGTCGTCGCCGGCGACCCGGCGCGCGATCTCGCGCCGCTTGCCGCATTCCGGCGCGGTCCCTGGGGCTGGGTCGACGTGCGTCGCCTCGCCGACGACGGGTCGCTGCACTTGCAGGGCTGGGCCGCGTCGCTCGACGACGGCGAGATTGCTGGCGTAGAGATCGATGTCGATGGCGAGCGGCGGACGATCCAGCCGTCGATCGCGCGTCCGGACGTCGCTGCGGTGCTGGGCGACCCACGCCTCGAGCGGTCCGGGTGGGAGCTTCGCTGCGCTGTCGGCGATGAGCGTTCGGTGCGCGTCGTCGCGTCCGCACGCACGGCGCGAGGCGAGCGTGCGCTGCTTTACGCGGGCGATGTCGCGCGCGCGGCCGCGCCGTAGGACCAGCCCAGCCTGTCATCGGCTACAATCGCGGCCCCCGAAGTCCGACCCACCCATGATCGCGTTCAGGAACTTCGCCCTTCGCCGCGGCGAACGTCTGCTGCTGTCCAACGTCGACATCGCGCTGCACGCCGGCGCGCGCGTCGGCGTCGTCGGCCGCAACGGCTGCGGCAAGTCGAGCCTGTTCGCCGCGATCCAGGGCGAGCTCGAGCCGGACGTCGGCGACCTCGACCTGCCGGGCCGCGTGCGCATCGCGAGCGTCGCGCAGGAGACGCCGTCGCTGCCCGATGCCGCGATCGATTTCGTCGTCTCGGGCGACACCGAGGTCGATGCGATCCTGAAAGCCGAAGCCGCGGCGACGGCCGCGGAAGACTGGGACGCGGTCGCGGCCGCGCACCAGAAGATGGCCGACATCAACGGCTACGACGCCGAGGCGCGCGCGGGACGGCTGCTGCACGGGCTCGGCTTCCGGCCGGAGACGCACCGCATGCCGGTCTCGGATTTTTCGGGCGGCTGGCGCGTGCGGCTCAATCTTGCCCGCGCGCTGATGATGCCGTCCGATCTCCTGCTGCTCGACGAGCCGACGAACCATCTCGATCTCGATGCCGTGCTCTGGCTCGAGCAGTGGCTCCTGAAGTATCCGGGCATGCTGCTGATGATCTCGCACGACCGCGAGTTCCTCGACGGCACCGTCACGCACATCCTGCATCTCCATGAGGGCCGCGCGAAGCTCTACACGGGCGATTACACGAGCTTCGAGCACCAGCGCTCCGAGCAGCTTCACCTGCAGCAGCTCGCGTTCGAGAAGGAGCAGGCCGAGCGCGCGCACCTGCAGGCGTTCATCGATCGCTTCAAGGCGAAGGCGAGCAAGGCCAAGCAGGCGCAGTCGCGCATGAAGCGCCTCGCCAAGCTGCCAGGCACCGAGGCCGTGCGCGCCGAGCGGCAGATCCACATCAATTTCGCCGATCCGGTGAAGCTGCCGCACTCGCTGCTGCGCCTCTCGCACGTCGAGGCCGGCTACACGATCGAGGACGTCGACGATATCGAGCGCATCGGGCTCTCCGATCACACGCTCGATCTCGATACGTCGAACCACGTCGTCGTGCTGCACAAGGTCAAGTTCGGGCTCGAGGCCGGCGACCGCATCGGTCTTCTCGGCCCGAACGGCGCCGGCAAATCGACGCTCGTGAAGACGCTCGTCGGCGAGATTCCGATGCTGTCGGGCGAACGCACGGCGCATCCCGATCTCGTGCTCGGCTACTTCGCGCAGCACACGGTCGAGTCGCTGCACGAAGGGCAGACGCCGATCGATCACTTGCGCGACATCGCGCCGAACGTCGCGACGCAGGATTTCCGCGACTTCCTCGGCAAGTGGTTTTTCCCCGGCGATCGGGCGTTCGAGGTCGTCGATGGTTTCTCCGGCGGCGAGCGCGCGCGGCTCGCGCTCGCGCTGATCGCGTGGCGCAAGCCGAACGTGCTGCTGCTCGACGAGCCGACCAACCATCTCGATCTCGACATGCGCGAGGCGCTCGCCGAAGCGCTCAGCGATTTCCCGGGCGCGATCGTGCTCGTCTCGCACGACCGGCACCTGACGGGTCTCGTCTGCGATACGTTCTGGCGCGTCGCGGACGGCAAGGTCGAGGAGTTCGACGGCGATCTCGACGAATACGCGGCGTGGCTGCGCTCGCGCGGGTCGGGCAGCGCCGAGAAGCCGAAGACCGCGCTGCCGGCGAAACCGGCGAAGGCACAGGACAAGCGCGCGAAGGGAGCGCGGACCTGACCTACGGCTGGCGATCCTGCCAGTCGCTCCACTCGACCGGATACGCGGCGAGATATGCGTGGACCGCCTCGCCGACCGTGGCGAAGAAGCGGTCGGGCCTGATGCAGTCGAAGAGCTCGAACCGCCTCAGCTTGTCCTTGACCGGATCCTTCATCTCGGCGAGGCAGAAGTCGATGCCGTCGGCGCGGAGCTCTTCGACGAGACCGCGCAGCACGTCCGCGGCGGTGACGTCGACGCTCGTCACGGGCTCGGCCGAGACGACGAGGCGGCGCACCTTCGTCGGCGAGGCTGCGATGACTTCGTGCACGCGCCGATGGAACAGCTCCGCGTTCGCGAAGAAGAGCGGCGCGTCCCAGCGGAACAGCACGAGGCCCGGAACCTGCCGCGCATCCGGATAGCGCGTGATGTCGTGATAGCCGCGCACCTGGTCGACGCGGCCGAGCACGGCGGAGTGCGGGCGCCAGCCGTCCCAGAGGAACTCGATGACGGCGATCACGATCGCCATCGCGATGCCTTCGATGGCGCCGAACACCACGACACCGGCGAAGCAGACGATCGAGAGCCAGAACTCCCATTGCTGGATGCGATGGATGCGCCTGAGATCGGCGAGCTCGAAGAGGCCGATCGCCGCGGCGATCACGACGGCCGCGAGGGCCGTCTGCGGCAGGTAGCGCAGGAGATTCGGCGCGACCAGCAACAGCAGCGCGATCGCGAGCGCACTGACCACGCCGGTGAACTGCGACTTCGCGCCGGCCGCTTCGGCAACCGGCGTGCGCGACGAGCTCGAGCTGATCGGAAAGCCCTGGAAGAATCCCGCGGCGAGATTCGCGGCGCCGAGGCCGACCATCTCCTGGTTCGGATCGACCGGCGCGCGCAGGCGCGCCGCGTAGACGCGCGAGAGCACGCTCGTGTCGGCGAACGAGACCAGCGCGACGGCGAAGCCGCCGACGATCACCGGTGCCCAATCGGCCGCGTGGATCATCGGCACGCGCGGCGTCGGCAGGCCTTGCGGCAGCGGTCCGAGCACGGCGATGCCGGCAGTCCTGTCGAGATCGAGCAGCGCGACGGCGAGCGTCGCCGCGACGACGGCAATCAGGAGGCCCGGCAGGCGAGGCCAGCGCTTCAGCACGAGGATCAGCGCGAGCGTCGAGCCGCCGATGGCGAGCGCCGCGAGGTTCGTCTCGCCGTCGAGGACGCCGCGGACGGTGCCCCACGCCTGCCGCAACGGCCCGGGCTCGCCGACCCTGAAACCGAGCAGCCGCGGAATCTGGCTCAGGAGAACGGTCAGCGCGATGCCGTTCATGTAGCCGTAGCGGATCGGCTTGGACAGAAGCTCGGTGACGAAGCCGAGCTTCGCGACTCCGACGCCGATGCAGACGAGGCCGGACACGACCGCCATCATCGATGCGAGCGCTACCGCGCGTGCGGGATCGCCGCCCGCAAGCGGCGCGATCGTCGCGACGATCACGGCCGCGAGCGCCGAATCGGGACCGAGCATCAGGATGCGGCTGGGTCCGAACAGCGCGTAGGCGAGCAGCGGCACGATCGTCGCGTAGAGTCCGTTGATGCCGGGCACGCCGGACGCCTGGGCGTACGCGACGCCGACCGGCACGAGCATCGCCGTCATGACCATGCCGGCGACGAGATCGTTGCGCAGCCATGCCATGTCGTAACGCCGCGCGAGCGCAATGCCCGGCAGCCAGCGCAGCCAGCCGCGGCGCGGTGGGCGCGCGTCGCCATCGATGCGTGCTTCGCCGGTCGCAGCCGAGTCGTGCCGCCGCTGTTTCAATGACGTTTCCACTGATCGAAGGGGAACTGGCCCGGCGAGCAGAGACTACAACGACCTCATCGGCAAATCCCGCCGGAAACGCGCCCCACGCACGGCATCGCCCGGCCACGCCGAGCGCGCCCGATGCGGGGCGTCCTGTGAGGCGTGCCGGCGCCCCGTGACGGAAGCTTCGGTCTAAAGGCGCGTCACGACGTGCAGCCGCACGTCCGCGCGGAACTCGAAGCCTAGACGCTCGTAGAGCGCTTTCGCGCGCACGTTCTCGTGGGCGAAGTGCAGGAACGGCAACTCGCCGCGATCGAGGATGTCGTTGACGAGCAACGCGATCAGCCGGCGCGCGTAGCCGCGGCCGAGAAAGGCCGGATGCGTGCAGACCGCGCTGATCTCGCGATGCCCCTCCAAGTGCATGCGCTCGCCGGCCATCGCCGCGAGCCGGTCGCCGTCGTAGATGCCGATGTAGCGGCCCATCGCGATCGTGCGCGGGCGGAAATAGTGCGGATAGACGAGCGCGGTCAGCGCCAGCATGTCGGCGACGTGCTTTTCGCCCGTCAGCTCGATCGTGGCGGGGCCGTCCGGCACGTCGAGGCGCGCGCGACGGATCATCTGGGCGATCGGTCCGTCGTGTTCGGCGCGCCACGCGTCCGACAACGGCGGCGCCGTGCCGACGAAGATCGCGAGCTCGCCCGGCGCGACGAGTGTTTCGACAGCCGCGGTCGCGCGGGCATCGGCTGCTGCGACGCCGACGAAAGGCGCGACATCGGCCTCATAACGCGCCGCGCCATCCGCCGCAGCGGCGAGCGCGACGTGGTGGGTGGCCAGCGAAGCCCAGACTGGATTATCGAGCGGATGCGAGGTCATGGCTGCGCCCCGGCGTGCAGGCGAACGTGTCCGCCGTCGCGCCCGGGCGGTCGATCGTGCTCAGTCGCGGAAATTGTCGAACTGGAGCGGCACCTCGATCTCGCTCTTGCGCAGCAGCGCCATCGCGAGCTGGAGGTCGTCCCGCTTCTTGCCGCTGACGCGAAGCTTGTCGCCGTTGATCTGCGTCTCGACCTTGAGCTTGGCCGCCTTGATCTGGCCGATGATCTTCTTCGCGACGGGCTGCTCGATGCCTTGCTTGACGGTGACTTTCTGCTTCGCGCTCGCCACGTTGACCTCGGCCTCGCCGACGTCGAGCGCGCGCACGTCGATTTTCCGCGCGGTGAGGCGCTGGCGCAGGATCTCGAGCATCTGCTTCAGCTGGAAATCGCTCGGCGCGGCGAGCGTGATGACGTAGCCGTCGAGCTCGAACGTGGCATCGATGCCCTTGAAATCGAAACGGTTCGTGAGCTCGCGCGTCGCCTGGTCGACGGCGTTCGTGAGCTCGTGCTTGTCGACGGCGGAAAGGATATCGAACGAGGGCATGGGCATGGCCGGCTGCGTGCTGACGGCGATTGTAACGGCAACGCGGGAGCACCGTCGCGACGGTCCGCGCCGTACGGTCGACGCACGCGCGTTCGCCGGGTCACAATCACGCGATGCGCCCGTTCGTACTCGCACCGTTGCTGATCGTGCTCGCCGCAATCCCGCTGCTCGCGCCGATGCGCGCTGGCGCGGTCGAGAGCCGGCTCGTGCACGAGGGCGACGCCGACTATCGCGTCGTAACGATCGATCTGCGCGCGGACGCGCTCGATCTCTACTGGCGCGACGCGAACGGCGCGGCCTACGGCAGCATCGAGGCGCTGCGGCGGAGCGGAGAATCCGCCGGCCGCGTGCTCGCGTTCGCGGCGAACGCCGGCATCTACGATCGCAGCGATCGCCCGCTCGGCCTCACCATCGCCGACGGCAGGACGCTGCGACCGCTCAACACGACGAAGCCGCACGGCGGCTCGGGCAATTTCGGCATGCAGCCGAACGGCGTGTTCTACGTCGACCGGGAAGGTCGCGCCGGCGTCGCGCGCACGGACGCGTGGCGCTCGCTCGGCATCGATGCGCGCGTCGCGACGCAGTCGGGGCCGATGCTCGTCGTCGACGGCGAGATCAATCCCGCCTTCGTCGAGGGCTCGGACAGCCGCAAGTGGCGCAGCGGCGTCTGCGCGCCGACGCCCGGCAAGGCCGTATTCGCCGTCAGCATCGCGCCGGTGACGTTCCACGCCTTCGCGCGGCTCTTCCGCGACACGCTGGGATGCCGCGACGCGCTGTTCCTCGACGGCACGCTTTCGCAGATCTACACGGCGTCGGACGGCTATTCGGGCGCACCCGCCATGATGGTCCGGCCGTATGCCGGCATGCTCGCGGCGTTCGCGGACACGCCGGCTGCGCGCTAGGCTTCAGCGGCCCTTCGACGACTTTTTCTGCTGCTTTTCGGCGCGCTTTTCCTTCAGGGACTTCGTGGGCTTCTTCTTGTCGCTCTTCTGCTGGTTCAGACCTTTCATGCAAGCCTCCGGTTGAATGCGCCCCACCCGGCGCGAATCGCGCCGGGGGCACGGCCCGAATCGTAGACAATTTCGCGAAATCGTCAACGCGGCGCTCGCGCCGGTGACGGCGGGGTGCCACAATCGGCGCGGGGGGAGATTCGTGTACGCGTCGCAATCGCACGCGCCGTCTTCCATTGGTTGAGACAGTGGCCTGCGTGTCGCGCCAGCTCGGCGCGCGCGGGCCCGTTCGTGCCGGGAGGGGTGCGATGGTCTTCAACTCGCTGAC
>CALFNI010000088.1 GCA_937902695.1 uncultured Rhodanobacteraceae bacterium | reverse complement strand
CGATGCAGCGATGCGTCGGCGGCCGTAGCCGCAGCGGCCGCGTCGCCTGTCGCCAGCGCGAGATCGGTGCGCACGCGATCGATGTCCGCCAGCGACTGCGGATCGAGCGGTGCCTTCGTGCGATCGAGGCTCGCGAGCAGGCCGCCCGCTTCGGCGTAGCGGCCGAGATCGAGCAGCAGCGCCGCGCGCGACACGACGAGCTGCGTCGTCAGCTGCGGATCCTTGATGCGGGCGCGAAGCTCGAGCCCGCGATCGCTCGTCGCGAACGCGGCCGCATAGTCGAGCTGCAGGCGCTCGCTCTCGACCAGCATCGCCAGCGAATGCGTGCGCTCGTTGACGGCATCGAACCGCTCGAACACCGCGATCGCGCGCTCGAGATAGGGACGCGCCGCCTGCGGGCGGCTGCGTTGCAGCTCGAGCTCACCTTCGACCATGTCGAGTCGCGCCGCACCGAGCGCGTCGCCGGCCTGCTCGAGCTCGATGCGCGCGCGGCCGAGATCCTCGGCGGCATCCGCGTAGCGATATTGCGCCGCACGCGCGGCGCCGCGGCCGCCCAGCGCCTGGCCGCGTTCGAGCGGGCGCTGCCAGCCTCCGAGCGCATCGATCGAGGCGGTGAAATCGCGTTCCGAATCGGCGAAACGGCCGAGATTGAGATGCACGGTGCCGAGTCCGGTCAGCGCACGGGCGCGCAGCAGCGCGTCCTTGCTCGACGCGGTGTCGTCGATGAGCCCTTGCAGCGTCGATTCGACATCGGCGAGACGTCCCGCGCGAAAATCGACCATCGCGAGCCGATAGCGCAGCTGCGGCTCGGTGCGAACCAGCGCCGGCGCGGACAGGAGGATCGTGCGGGCGACGTCGAGCTGGTTCGCGAGCATCGCCGCGTCCGCGCGCTGCAGCGTCTCGTCGAGGCCATTCTCCGTGGTGCCCTGATCCGGGACGACCTTGCCCATGCGCATCAGCAGCTGGTCGGCCGCGCGGCGAAGCGTCGGCAAGACGTCCCGACCGTCCGCGCTGCCGGCGACCGGAGCGCCGCGCGCCGGCCGCGCGACAAGCTCCGCACGCCAGCCTTGCGGCGTCGATTGCAGGCGTGCGTGCACGACGAGCACCGACGATGTCGCGCCGCGGAGTGCCGCGTCCGCATCGCTTCGGCCATGCGCCTGCAGCACGGCGAGCACGCTTTCGCTCGGCATTACGCGCAGGCCCGCGGCGCGCAGGCGCGATGCGAGCGCATCCATGCCGCCGAGGCGCACCCAATCCTGCTCCGGCCCGGCGGTGACCTCGACCGGCAGCACGGCGATGCCGCTTGCGCGCGCAGCGTCCGCGTCAGCCGCCGTCGGCGCGGGCGACTGCGCGCGCCACACGGCGACTGCAGCGATGCCCGCGAGCAGGACGATGGCGGACGCGAGCAGCCAGCGATGGCGGGGCGCGGCGCGAGAAGGAATTGCGGCGGAAGGCGGCGCCGCGATCGCATCGTCGGCCGGATCCGGGCGCGGCGCGCGGCGCGTCGATTCATCGTTCGCCGGCGACGCCGCGCCGACCGCCGGCTCGACCGTTCCGAGATGCGTTTCCGCCATCCACCGATACCCGTACTTCGGCATCGTGCGGATGCAGCGCTGATCGTTGCCGTCGTCGCCGACCGCGCGCCTTGCGCGCAATACGATCTGGCCGAGCTGCGCGTCGGAGACGTCGACGCGGCCCCAGAGCGCGGCGACGAGCTCGTCGCGGCCGATCGCGCGCTCGCGGTTCTCGATCAGGTAGACGAGGCAGTCGAAGACGCGCGTCGGCACCGCGACGCGCGCGCCGTTGCGCGAAAGCTCGCGGGCGGAGCGGTCGAGACGGTATTCGCCGAATTGATACGTCGGAGGCTGGATCATGCGGTGCGCGCGGAGCATAGCCGGGACGCCGCCCGGCGATCCACTCGGCCCGCCGCGCGGGCTCAACGCGACAGCGCGTCGGCGTCGTAGCGCTCCATGATCCGCTCGGGATGCGCGAGCGGCGTGAAGCCGAATTGCGCGTAGAGGCCGTGTGCATCCCGCGTGGCGAGCATGAATCGCCGGATGCGCTGGAGCTCCGGATGCGCCATGACGAACGCGATCAGCCGCTTGCCGAGACCGTCGCCCCGGCGTGCGCCGACGACGAATACGTCGGCGAGCCACGCGAAGCCGGCGCCATCGCTGACCACGCGCGCGAACGCGACCTGGCGCGCGCCGTCGTAGACGCCGAAGCAGATCGAGCGCTCGATCGCCGTTTCGACGAACGCGCGGCGGATGCCGGGCACCCAGTACGACTCGCGCGCGAGGAAATCGTGGATCAGGTCGATGTCCAGCCGGCGCCGATCGGTGGAGAATAGAAGCCCGTCTTCGATGCGTTCATGGAGGGACTCGGACATGCGCGGCTGGCTCCTCGTTCGGCCATGGATTGCGATCGTTTCGCTCGGGCTGCTCGCGGGCTGCGCGACGCCGGTGTTCAAGGACGCGCCGCCCGCCGCCGCGCCACCAGCCGACGTCGCCGCGGCGCCGGAACGCTATCACGGGTTCGACGTCGTCTGGGGCGGCAAGATCGTCGACGTGCGCAATCTCGCCGACTCGACCGAAGTCGAGATCGTCGCCTACCCGCTCGACGGCGGACAGCGGCCGGATCCGAATGCACCGACGCTCGGCCGCTTCATCGTCGCGCTGCCGGGCTACGTCGAGCCGTTCGATTTTCCGGCCGGGCGCTTCGTGACGCTGCGCGGGCAGATCGCGGGATCACGCACGCGGCAGATCGACGAGCATGATCTCGTGTTGCCGGTCGTAGCCGATGCGAGCGTGCATCACTGGCCGGTCAACTTTCCGTACGACGAGCCGCGTGTGCATTTCAGCTTAGGCGTCGGCGTCGGCGTGCATTGATTCGACGAGCCTGCCTTTCCCCCTCTCCCGCGTGCGGGAGAGGGCTGGGGTGAGGGCAATCCTGAGCAAGCGTTTCGCCAGCGTGCCCTCACCCTACCCTCTCCCGCACGCGGGAGAGGGGAAAAGACGCACTGTCCGAGTTTTGGCGGCAATTGCGTTACTGGAATCGTTGATTCTGGAGAAGCATGATGCGCGTCCCCGCCATTTCGATCGTGCTCGGCATCCTCACCTGCGGCCGCGGCCTCTGCGCGGATCCGTCCATGCTGTTCCCGGACCTGACGAAGCTCGACCTCAAGGACGAAGGCGTCCGCGTCTGGTATCCGAAGGACCGCGCGCAGCCGATCGCGAAAGCCCCCGCCTATCTCAAGGAGGTCGAAGACGCCGGCGTCTACATCGCCGAGCCTGTGATGCTCGATCTCGGCCACGGCGTGCCGAAAGCCGCACTCGCGTGCGACTCGGGCCCGAGCAACGATCCGAGCTGCCGCTTGCTGACGAAGCCCGACGATCCGGACGCACCACGCAGCGTGATCTTCGAATCGCCCGGCACCGAGTTCGTGTTCGCAGCATCGGGCGAGATCTACACGTTCGGCGCGAACGATTACGCATACGATCACCATCGGCTCTACCGCTTCGACGGCAAGCGCTTCGCCGAAGTCGCGCAGCCGTTCCGCTACGTCGGCATCGACGGCACGACGACTACGCCGCTCGTGCTCACGTCCGAGCGCGCATCGGGCACGAGCAAGCCCGATGCAAAGCACGTGCTCGCGACGTTGCCCGCGAAAACGCCGATCATGATCCTCCTCAACGCCGTCAGCGGCGACGAGGAGAATGGGCAGAACGCCGATTACCTCGTGCGTACGCGCGAAGGCCTCGTCGGCTGGGCGCGCATTCCGACCAAGGACGACGGCACTACGATCGTCGAAGGGCTTCGCTACAACGGCGACTGAGCGTTTCGCGTCCGGAGCATGAACTCACACGCGCTTAAGGAAACAGCGACCTGTGCGTGGCGGCAGCGTGGAAGAAATATCGAAATTGGCATTGCGTGATACAGGGAATACCTGCATCAAGAATACGTCGAATATCTCCGGTCCGATTCGCTCTTTCCGATGCGCTGTCGACGAGCACATTCGATGTCCGCATTCACTCGCCTCTTCCGTACTGAGCCAGGTCG
>CALFNI010000087.1 GCA_937902695.1 uncultured Rhodanobacteraceae bacterium | reverse complement strand
GTGCAGTACCTCAACACCGGCGTCACGCTCGACGTGAAGCCGCGCGTCAATCCGGGCGGCCTGGTCTACCTCGACATCCAGCAGGAGGTGTCCAATCCCGGCGCGCCGGCGGTAGCGGGGGGCAATCCGCCGATCAACCAGCGCCTGATCCAGACGCAGGTCGCGGTGCAGAGCGGCGAGACGCTGCTGCTCGGCGGCCTGATCCAGGACAACCAGACGACGGGAAACCAGGGCCTGCCGCTCATCAGCAAGGTGCCGTTCCTGCGCAACCTGTTCGGCCAGACGCAGAACCACAAGGACCGCACCGAGCTCATCGTGCTGATCACGCCGCGCGTAATCCGCAATTCCGACGAGGGACGCGAGGTCACGATCGAATACACCCGACAGTTCCAGTCGCTCGCTCCGATGCATCAGGACATGCAACATCAGCCGCCGCCTCCGCCTGTCCTGCCGCCGCCGGCAGTCACCGAACCCGTCAAGCCCGAGGAGGGCACGTCGCATGACCATTGATCGCGCGCGGATGGCCGCGACAGCGCTGCTGCTCGTCGCGATTGCGGGCTGCAACACGAGCACGGATGCGGCGGCCGGCGTCGAAAAGCGTGCGGCGGAGCGCTGGAATTTCCTGATCGCGCATCAGGCCGAAAAGGCGTACGACTACCTGTCGCCCGGGACGCGCGAAACGATGACGCGCGAGAGCTACGCCGCCGCAATGAACACCCGGCCGGTGCAATGGACCGCGGCGAAGTTCAATCACAAGGAGTGTGATGCTGATCGCTGCAAGGTCTATATCGATGTGAGCTACTCTGTGGCCATGCCCGGAGGGGGCGCGGTCGGCAAACCGATCGAGTCAACGAGCACGCAGAGCGAGACATGGGTGCGTGTGAAGGACGACTGGTACTTTCTTCCCAAGTAATTGAATTCGCAGCCACAAATAGGGTGGGAACACGGGGATTGCACGCCCCTTTCCTTTGCCTTAACATGGCGGCGCTGTTGCCTAACCTAACCCTGCCAAGGTGGGGCTCCGTTTGCGTTCCGGAGTGAGGTCGGCGGTAAAGCAAAAAGCCCTGTGGTCAAATTAGGAGTGTTGTGATGAAGAGAAACAGCTTGACGACTGCCGTCGTCGCCGGTATCGCCGGCGTCGCTGGCTTCGCGGGCCTGGCGAATGCCGTCGACCTGAATCCCGATGGTCTCGGCCAGGTTCTCATCTATCCCTACTACACCGTCAACAAGAACCAGGACTCGCTGTTCACCGTGGTCAACACCACGGGTATCGGCAAGGCGGTGAAGGTTCGCTTCCTCGAAGGCTATAACAGCCGCGAAGTGCTCGACTTCAACCTGTTCCTGTCCCCGCACGACGTGTGGACGGCGAGCGTCAGCCAGACCGGCGACCTCGCGGACGGCGGCGGCGCCAAGGTTTCGACGGCCGACAAGAGCTGCACGTCGCCGACGATTCCGGCGGGCGGCGTTCCGTTCGTCACCGCCGGCTTCGACGGCACGGGTCAGGACCCCGACACGGGCGTCACGATTCCGGCCGACGGCGGCCCGACGGATCTCACGCGTACGCGTGAGGGCTACCTCGAGATGATCACGATGGGTGACATCCCGGCCGGCACCGCGCTGGCTGCCGATATCACGCATAGCACGAGCTCGACGCCGGACGGCGGCACGCCGCCGGATTGCTCGCAGGGTACGCTCGATGCGGATGCCCCGGGCAGCGTCGTCGCCCCGACCTCGGGCGGTCTGTTCGGTTCGGGTGCCATCGTCAACGTCGGCGAAGGCACGTTCTTCTCGTACAACGCCGATGCGATCGACGGCTTCACCGAAATCGCCCTGTATCACGGCACCGAGTCGCTGCAGCCGTCGCTGCAGGACGCCAACAACCCGTCGCTCGTCGCGACCGGTATCGCCCGCGCGTTCGTGTTCATCAACGGTCAGCTGCTGACCGCGGATTACGCGTTCGGCGTCGACGCCGTGTCGGCCGTGCTGATGTCGGACACGCTCTACAACGAGTTCTTCGTCGATCCGAACTTCGGTGCGGCGACGGACTGGGTTGTGACGTTCCCGACCAAGCGCTTCTACGTCGACGACAATCTGTACTCGCGTGCTCCGGCTGCTCCGTTCGTCGAAGCGTTCGACGGCGAATCGAACGTCACCGTCGCGATCAACCTGTACGATCGCGAAGAAGGTCACACGACGCGCACGGGTGGCTTCTCGCCGCCGGTGGGCACGCGTCCGTCCTCGCTGCCGTTCGAAGTCAACGTCATCAGCTTCCTCACGGATACGGCTGCTGGCGATCCGTCGGGCGTGTTCGGCTCGTTCCTGCGTCCGAACATCCCGCCGTATGGCACGGATGGCTGGCTAGCCCTCGACCTGTTCTCGGGCGACGGCGGTCACCGCCTGCCGGGCGGCGTGGAGCCGGACGGCGTGACGGCAGTGACCATGAATGGTCTGCCGGCGACTGGCTTCATGGCGTACAACGTCATCAACGCCAACGCGAACCCGGGCCTGCTCGCGAACTACGGTGGTCTGTTCCGTCATCGTGCGAGCCGTTCCTGCACCAATGGCGGCACGTCGCCCTGCTCCTAAGGCGCAGTGTTGTTCTGCTGAACGAAAGAGGGGGCCTCACGGCCCCCTCTTTTTTTGCGTCATGCGTCGCCGAATCCGAGGTTGCCTTCGTCGCAGCTATGGCTTCGGCCCGTATTGAACGTTACAATCCCGCGCGTTTTAGAAGTAATTGATGGAAAAACGAATTATGTCAGTGCATTTCGGTCGGTTGGTTGGTTCGCTCGCTTGCGTTTTTGCCGTTGCGGCGGTCTCAACAGCAAGTGCCCAGGTCACGCTGCATCTGACGACGCCGCAGCAGACCACCTGCACGGTCATCACCGACGCCAACGGCCTCAGCCTCGTGCCCGGTACGACGGACCTGCAGGCGACCGGCGTCACGTTTTCGGGCAACGCGTGCAGCGGCATTCCTGCACCGACACCGCCGAACTTCGCATTGACCGCGCCCGCGACCACAGGCACCGGCTCCGCATTTTCGGTGAGCTGGTCCGTCAACGGGGCGACGACATGCACCGGCGCCGCGACCGTGAACGGCAACTCGACCACGCTCGCCGGCTGGACCGACGGCAACTCCGCCACGCCGCCGCGCTCCGTGACGCCGCCGGTCGACGGCACTTACATCCTGACGCTCACCTGCTCGAACGCGGGCGGCTCCGTGACGAGCGCCCCGGCGACCGTCGTCGCCAGCACGGGTGGCGGCGACGGCGACAACTGCCTGAATCCAGAGAGTCGCCTCGCTTCGAGCAACATCGCATACGTGCCGAGCTCGGGTACGCGCCCGAACGTCCCTTTGACGTCCTGGGACAACATCTGGGGTCACTCGACCGCGTCGGACACCGGCGTTGCATGGCCGGGCCGTCCTGACTCGCAACCGTCGATCCTGAGCTTCGATCGGAACAAGTACATCGCGGCGAAGATCGTCGTGCCCGCCGGCCAGGCGCCCCTGTATGGCTGGGTCGTCCACACCGAATACAACTACGGGCTCGATCTGACCACGGCGATCAGCACGACGTGCGGCGACTTCAACCCTGTAAATCCGCTGTGCAAGACCGTCGCACAGAGCGGCATGAACCTCACGCCATGGCGCGTCGGCGGCGGCAACTTCTGCCCGTTGCTGCCCGGCACGACGTACTACTTCAACATCAAGGCGACGAACCCGGCACAGGGAACGACCACGTGTCCGGCGTCCTCGCCGACGTGCGTGATCGGCACCTCGAACAACTTCAGTTCGTAATTGAACTATTCGCATCCGCGCCGCTCGAAAGAGCGGCGCGGCCATGCGACCGCGCATCGGCCGGCATTCCGGCCGATTTGCTTTCCGCTCAAGCCCGGAGACCGCTCCCCAATGTCGTCTAAGAGACGAACCATCGGCCTTTGCTGCCTGCTGCTTGGCCTCTGCGCCGCATTCTCGGCTCACGCACAGTCGGCCGACGCGTCGGTGGGCGAGGGCATGCCGAGCACCGTCGTCGCCAAGCAAGGCAACGCGATCGTGACGCTCGCCGACATCGACGCATTCGCCGCGCGCATTCCCGAAAAGGAGCGCCCCGGGTTCTTCGACAATCCGACGCGCCTTCAGAACCTGATCCTGCAGCTTCTCTCGCAGAAGCAGCTCGCCGACGAAGCGCGCAAGGCAGATCTCGACAAGAACCCGGCGGTGCGCGGCCAGATCGACATCGCCACCGACGAAGTCCTGTCGCGCGCGCGCATGGAAAAGCTCAAGGCCGACATCAAGCTCCCGGATTTCGAGGCGCGCGCGCACGAGGAATACATCGGCCACAAGGACGTCTATGTCGTCCCCGGCGATCTCACCGTGCAGCACGTGCTGATTTCGACGAAGACGCGCGACGACAAGGACGCCCGGGCGCTCGCCGAAATGGTCGAGAAGGAAGCGAAAGCGAAGCCCGACCAGTTCGATGCGCTGGTCGAGAAGTACTCCGACGACGAGAGCAAGTCGACCAACAAGGGCATCATGAAGGCGGTCACGAAGGCGCAGTTCGTCGCGGCGTTCGTCGACGCGTCCAGGGCGCTCAAGTCGCCCGGCGACATCTCGCCGCCGGTCAAGACCAAGTTCGGCTACCACGTCATCAAGCTCGTCTCGCGCTCGCCCGACACGCAGCAGACGTTCGCCCAGGTGCACGACCGCATCGTCGATCGCCTCAAGGCCGACTACATCAGCAAGGCCGTGCAGAAGCACGTCGACGAGATCCACAACCAGCACATCGACGCGAACGAAGCGCTCGTCGCTTCGCTGCGCACGCGCTACGGCGCGGTGGCGCCGGCCGATCCGGCGACGGCGATCGATACCTCCGGGATCCTCAGCTCGCAGCCGTGACGGCAGCGCGGGGCGGCGCGCATGCGCCGCCGTCGCGCCGCGGTTCGCGCGGCGATTTCCGCTAGAATCGCCCGCGGCGAATCGTCGCCGCCGCACACGCCCTCGATGCCACTCGCCTCGTTGACGCTGCGCTTCATCGACCGCGAGCTGCGCAACCGGTTTGCGGGAAGCTTCACCGGCGGTCTCTGGGCGCTGATTGCGCCGCTGATCCAGCTCGCGGTCTATTCGTTCGTGTTCGTGCACATCCTGCCCGCGCGCATTCCCGGCGCGGACGCGCCAGGCTACGTGCCGTTTCTTTTCGCGGCGCTCTGGCCGTGGAATGCGCTCGCCGAATCGCTCGTGCGCTCGACGACGGTCATTCAGGAAAACGCATCGCTGATCGGCAAGATCGCATTGCCGCGCGAAGTGCTCGTGCTCGCGAGCGCGAGCGCGAGCTTCATCATCAACTTCGCCGGGTTCGTCGCGATCGTCCTCGTGCTGGCGTTCGCCGGCAACGACGTCCATCTTGCCGGCCTCGCGCCAGCCGTGGCGCTGTACGTGCTGCTCTTCGCGTTCTCGCTCGGCCTCGCGCTGGCGTTCGCGGCCATCCAGGTATTCGTGCGCGACCTCGCGCAGGCGCTCGCGCAGATCCTGATGATCCTGATGTTCTGCGCGCCGATCTTCTACGATCGCCTGCTCGTCTCCGAGCGTTTTCGCGGCTGGCTCGACCTCAATCCCTTCACGTTCTACGCCGACGCATTCCGCGCGGCGCTGCTGCATCACGGCGACGTCGACGCGACACGCATTGCGATCGCGGCGCTCGCCGCCGTCGCCGCGCTCGCGATCGGACATCGCATCTTCAGGCGCCTCGATCCGCACTTCGAGGATTTCCTGTGAACGCGCCGCTGGTCCAGGCGCGCGGCCTCGGCAAGGCGTATCCGAAGGTGCATCGCAACGCCGACCGCCTGCGCGCGCTCGCGCGCCTTCTGTTCGGCGCCGCCACCGGCGAGCGTCATGACGTGCTTTCCGGCGTCAACCTCGATGTCGTGCGCGGCGAATCGCTCGGCCTCATCGGCGAGAACGGCGCAGGCAAGTCGACGCTGCTCAAGCTCATCACCGGCGTGCTGACGCCATCCTGCGGCAGCGTGCGCGTCAACGGCACGATCGGCGCGCTGCTCGAGCTCGGCGCGGGCTTCCATCCCGAATATTCCGGGCGCGACAACATCGCGATGGCCGGCGCGCTCTACGGCCTCGAGGGCGCCGATCTGCGCGCACGCATACCCGACATCATCGCGTTCGCCGACATCGGCGATTACATCGACGAGCCCGTCAAGCATTACTCCTCGGGCATGGTCGTCCGCCTCGGCTTCGCGGTGATCGCCTCGCTCAAGCCCGATCTGCTCGTCACCGACGAAGTGCTCGCGGTCGGCGACGAATCGTTCCAGAAGAAATGCGTGCGCTGGATCGACCAGTACCTCGCCGGCGGCGGCACGCTGATCCTCGTCTCGCACAGCATGTACTACGTGCAGAAGCTCTGCCGCCATGCGTGCTGGCTCCGTGACGGCAAGGTCGAACGCTACGGCGACGTCTTCGACGTCACGCAGGCCTATCTCGCCTATCACGAGCGCAAGGCGGCGCCCGTACCCGCGCGCGCCGAGGTCGCGCGCGCCGGCTACGAGTTCAGCGTGCTCGGCGTCGCGTTGAACGGCGTCGACACCGAGACGCCGCTGCCGCTCGAGTTCGGCGCGACGCTGCGCGTCGGCATTCGCATCCGCTCGCGCGACGGGCGCGTGCCCAGCGTCGCGCTCGGTATCGTGCGCGCCGACGGCACGCCCGTGTACGGCGTCGGCAGCGAGATGGACGGCGCGACGCTCGAGCCCGGCGCCGACGGCGATTACGTCGGCGAGGTCGAGTTCGCGGATCTGCCGCTGCTGCCCGGCTCGTACACCGTGCGCGTGCATCCGCTCGATCCCGAGGGCGTGCGGCTATTCGACACGGTCGAGCGCGGCATCATCGTCCGCGGCGCGTCGCGCGAGTTCGGCCTCGTCCGCCTGGCCCATCGCTGGCTCCCGGGCGCGGCCGCGCGAGAACGCTAGACGCGCTGCCCGCGCGGCGGAACCGTGCGAAAATAGCGGTACTTTCCGCGTTTCGTTCCAGCGCCAGGGACTCGCCCGTTCGATGACCGATTCCGATTCGCCCGCACTGCCGTTCACCGGCGAGCGATTCACGCCCGAGTGCGTGCGCGAGATCCGCTACGAGCACTGGCATCGCTACCTCTTCGCGTGGCGCATTGCCGAGGGCAAGCGCGTGCTCGACGCGGCCTGCGGCGAAGGCTACGGCAGCGCGTTGCTGGCGCGCACCGCGACGAGCGTGCACGGCGTCGACATCGATGCCGCGTCGGTCGCGCACGCGCGCGAGCGCTATGTGCGCGAGAACCTACGCTACGAGGTCGCCGATGCGACGCAGCTCGACGTCGCCCCCGCAAGCTACGACCTCATCGTCTCGTTCGAGACGCTCGAGCATGTCGAGGCGCAGGAGCGCATGCTCGACGGCTTCGCGCACGCGCTCGCCGACGACGGCGTGCTGGTGATCTCGTCGCCCGACAAGCGCACCTACAGCGAGGTCGCCGGGTTCCGCAACGAGTTCCACACGCGCGAGCTCTATCGCGACGAGTTGCTCGCGATGCTGAAGCCGCACTTCCCGCACGTGCGGCTGTACGGACAGAAGCTGCTGTTCCAGTCCGCGATCTGGGCGCAGGACGGAACGGGAGGTCCGTGCGAGGCGTGGACCGGCGCCGCGGCGCCCGGCGGCGCGATCGTCGGCAATCTCGACTACGCGCCGCTTTATTTCATCGCGGTCTGTGCCAGACGCGAGCTGCCGCGGCGGCTGCAGGCGCTTTCGCTGTACGGCGATCGCGAGGAATCGGTCTACACGCATTACAATCACGAAGTCCGCAAGAACATGACGGCCGGCGACCGCATCGCCGAGCTCGAACGCGAGCTCGAGACGTTGCGCGGCGCCGCGCCGCAGGCGGCGCCCGGTTCAATCGAATCCGGTTCAATCGAATCCGGTTCCATGGAACCCGATCCCACCGGATCCGATCCCACCGGATCCGATTCCACCGGATCAGATCCCACGGCGCCCGAGCGGCGCGACTGGCGCTTCTGGCGCCGCAAGCCCGACGCATGAGCACAGAACTCAACTACCAGATCAACTACGGGACGATGAACGTCAGTCCCGAGCCGGCGCGCCCCGATCCTGCGGCGCCGCTGTTCGCGTCCGAAGACGGCGTCGTCGCATCGCTCTCGAACAGCGAGTGCATCTTCCAGACGCGCCGCACCGGCGACACCCACGTGATGACGTATCAGGTGCTGCAGGCGCTCGATCAGTGCCGCGAGTTCCGCACGCTCGACGAGCACATCGCGCGCATCCAGACGACGATCTCGGGCCTCCAGACGCAGCGCGACAACGTGCAGCGCGTGCTGCAGAGCCTTGTCGATCGCGGCCTTCTGGTGTCCGATCGCGCTTTTCTCGACCGGCTCGCCGCGGCGCCTCCGTCGGCCGCGGCGCCTGCGCCGCGCGCCGTTTTCATCCGCGCCTGCAATCGCCCGGCCGAGCTAGAACGTCTCCTGCGCTCGCTCGCCGATTACGAGCGCCGCTTCCGCGCATCGCGCCGCTACGTGCTGCTCGACGATTCGACCGATGTCGCCGCGGCGAACCGGCATCGCGATCTCCTGCGCGAGTTCGCGCGTTCGACCGGTTGCGTGCTGACGTATCTCGGCACGGCCGAACAGACGCGCCTCGTCGAGCGCCTTGCCAAAGCCGTGCCGCAAAGCGCGAAGACGCTGCCGTCGCTGCTGCTCCGCTCCGACGCGCCGCGCGATTTCGGCGGCGGCCGCACCTGGAACCTCGCCCTGCTGCTCGCGGCAGGATCGCGGCTCGTGCTGGTCGACGACGACAACTGCCTGCCGCTGCGCCGGCCCGATGGCCAGCGCGACTGCATCAATCCCGATCCGTCGGCGCCTGCGTACACGCAGTTCTATCGCAACGCCGAAAATGCGTTCGGTGCCGGCGACGAGGTCACCGAGGATCCATTCGAGCTCCACCTCGACGTGCTCGGCCGGCCGTTCGGCGCGCTCGTCGGCGAGCCGCGCTACGCGATCGAGCGCACCGCGCTGCGCGGCCTCAGCCTCGGCCGCCTCGATCATCTCAGCGGCGGCGCGAGGGTCATCGCGACGCTGCAGGGTGCTTA
>CALFNI010000086.1 GCA_937902695.1 uncultured Rhodanobacteraceae bacterium | reverse complement strand
CACGACAAGGTGTAGGCCGTGAAGTGCGAAGGCCCGCCCCTCAGCCAGCAGACGAGCTGCAAGGACACTGCCGATTCCAATCGTGACGCGGCCAAGGCGCGCGCCGCCAAGGCGCGCGACGATGCGAAATCGTCCGCCGAGAACATGAAGCACTGACCCCTGCGAACGCCGGCGCCGCGCGCGCCGGCCTCTGCGTCAGCGCGCCGCGCGGGGGATCAGCGGCTCGGGCCGGCCGAGGTAATAGCCCTGCCCGAACGGAACGCCGAGCTCCTTCAGGGTCGCGAGCTCGGCGGCGGTCTCTATGCCCTCGGCGACGATCGACGCCGAGGTGCCGTGCGCGAAGGTGAGCAGCGCCGCCGCCAGACTCTGGTGGCGCACGCGCTTGTCGATGTTGCGCGTGATCGACTTGTCGAGCTTGATCAGGTCGGGTTCGAGGCGGAGCACGTGGCGAAGGCTCGAAAAGCCCGCGCCGGCGTCGTCGATTGCCAGATGCACGCCCATCGCACGCAGGAGCCGCGCGCGTTCGGCGAGCACGAGATAATCGTCGACGCTCGAATGCTCGGTGATCTCCAGCACGATGCGCTCGGCCGCGTGACCGGCGCATAGACGCATGATCTCGGCCGACGCCGCCGTTTCCGGCGAGACGTTGACGGCGAGATACGTGTTCGACGGCAGCAGCGCGAGCGATCGCATCGCCTTGCGGGCGACGGCGACCTCGAGCTCGAAGCCGAGCTCGGCGCGCGTCGCGTCGTCGAACCAGCGGTCCGGCGGGCGCGGCCGGCCGTCACTGAAGCGCGCGAGCGCCTCGTAACCGACGACCGTGCCGGTATCGAGCGCGCAGATGGGTTGAAATGCGAGCTCGAACGCCTCGCGGTCGATGACGCCGCGGATGCGCCGGCGAAGCTCGTCGCGCTCCTCGGCGACGAGCCGGTCGGCCTCGACCTTGCTGTTGAAGGCCGCCTCGACCGACGAGTGGTGCGCCGCGTGGCTCAGCGCTGCGCCAATCAGCGTGTTGAGAAGCTCGAGCGTGCGCACGTCCTGGTCGTGGAATGCGTTCGGCCACGGCGCGACGACTTTCAGCACGCCGATCAGCAGGTCGCCATACGGCAGCGGCGCGACCAGCATCGAACGGAGGCCGACCAGCCGGCACGCGTCGATGTCCACGCGCGGATCGGTCTCGCTATCGTTGCACATCAGGACGCGACCGGTCTCGACGCAGAGCCCCGAGAGACTCCGGGTGGATTTGACGCGCATGCCGAGCTGCGAGGTGACCGTGCCGCTCGCGGACCAGTAGACCAGCTCGTCGCCGTCGAGGAGCTCGACGACGGCGCCCGTCGCGTGCGTCAGCTCCTGCGCACGACGCGTGACGACATCGACGACCTTGTGGGGATCGAGGCCGGCCTGCGCGATCTCGCCCTGCACCGAAACGATGCGCGAGAGCAGCGTGCCGTCGTCGAGCGGGACGCGCGCGCGCCGCGCCGATTGAAGATCGATGACGCGCGAACCCTTTGTCGGCGACTTCATTCGCAAGGCACTCCTCGAGAAAGTGCATGCGTGACGGCGATCTTCTGCGAAAGCCCGGCAGGCTTCGCGGGGATCGTTGTCGCATCGGCCTGAAGGAAACGTGAAATTGGACCGGCCCGCTCTGTGACGAACTTTACTTTTTTGCTCGTTGTGCAAATGGCGCAATGCAGCGGATCACTTGCGCGAGTCAAGGCCGCGCACGCATGTCCCGGGCGTCGAACCGCATGCGGACGATCAGCCAGGCCCGACGCGCGCATGGCGGGAAGGGCTGCGGACGAGTCCGCCGGCCTTTGCACGCCGGCCGTGGACAGGATTTCCACCCAGCGGCGCCGCCGATGCCCGCCGGCAGGCGCACAATCAGGCCGCCGGTCTTCGGGGAGATCGATCATGCGACAGCCGCTTCTCGCCAGCACGCTGGTTTCGGTCCTGATCGCGGCGCTTGCACCGCCCGCCCGGTGCGCGCCGCTCGTTCGATTGAGCGACGGCTCGCCCGGTCCCGCGCCGGTCCTCGTACCCGTGATCGTCCAATCGCGTCTGGGCGGCCAGATCTTCGGCTTCGACATCGACCCCGATGGCACCGAAGGCATTCTCAGCGAAGCGCAGGTCGCCGGGGACGGCACCGTGCTCGCCGCGGTCGAAACGTTCGACCAGCGCACCGGCGCGATCCTCGGCATCGTCACGCAACGCAGGACCGAGGACGATTTCGTCACGCTCGGCGTCGTCGGCCATCACGTCGGCCTCGTCGAGTACGAGCACCAGATCGCGTTCCTCGACGTCGAGCGCACGTTCCCGACAATCGAGCCGCTCGCGTCGAGCCATTTCAACGGACGATGGCGGCCGCCGATCGACGAGCATCACCTCATCGAGACCGTCAGCCGCAACCACGCCACGGACACGTTCGTCG
>CALFNI010000085.1 GCA_937902695.1 uncultured Rhodanobacteraceae bacterium | reverse complement strand
ACCGGCGCGGGGAGGACGGCAACGCCATCGTCGGCGAGATCGTCTCCGGCTTCGACAACCCCGAGCGCGTCACCGTCGAGCGCGACCGGCGCAAGGCGATCGCGCTCGCGATCCACGCCGCGCATGCCGGCGACATCGTGCTGATCGCCGGCAAGGGCCACGAGCCGTACCAGGAGATCGCCGGCATTCGCCATCCGTTCGACGACCTCGCGGTCGCGCGCGACGTGCTCGGAGCGATGGCATGAAGCTTTCGCTGTCCGACATCGCGCAATCGGTCGGCGGCCGGCTCGTCGGCAGCGACGTGACGATCGAGGGCGTTTCGACCGACACGCGAACGATCACGCCCAAGGCGCTGTTCGTCGCGCTGAAGGGCGAGCGCTACGACGCGCACGATTTCGTCGTCACCGCGCACGATCGCGGCGCGACGGCCGCGCTCGTCGAGCGCGAAGTCGATGCGCACGTGCCGCAGATCGTCGTCACCGATTCGCTGCTCGCGCTCGGCGAGCTTGCGCGCACCGTGCGCGCCGGGCGCGACGCGCGCGTCGTCGGCATCACCGGCTCGAACGGCAAGACCACCGTGAAGACGCTGACCGCCGCGATCCTGACGCGCCATGGCCGCACGCACGTCAACGCCGGCAATCTCAACAACGAGATCGGCGTGCCGCTGACGCTGCTCTCGATGCCGGAGTCGACGCAGTACGCCGTCATCGAGATGGGCGCCGGCAAGCCCGGCGACATCGCCTATCTCGCGCGCATCGCGCGGCCCGACATCGGGCTCGTCAACAACGTCGCGCCGGCGCATCTCGAACGGCTCGGCAGCGAGCGCGGCGTCGCCGAGACGAAAGGCGCGATCTATGCGTGGCTGCCGCCGGACGGCACGGCGATCATCAACGCGGACGACGCGTATGCGGGTTATTTCGCCGAGCTCGCGTCGCCGCGCCGCATCGTGCGCTTCGGGCTCGAAGCCAGGGCCGACGTCACCGCGGAGCTCGACGTGCGCAACGGCTTCACGCTGAAGACGCCGGCAGGCACGACGCCGGTCACGCTCGGCCAGCCCGGTCGCCACAACGTCATGAACGCGCTCGCGGCGGCGTCGATCGCGTTCGCGCTCGACGTGCCGCTCGCGACGATCCGCGCCGGGCTCGAAGCCGCGCCCGCGGTTGCGGGACGTCTCGCGCGTCGCAAGCACGCATCGGGCGCCGTGCTGATCGACGACAGCTACAACGCGAACCCCGGCTCGTTCGCCGCGGCGATCGCGACGCTCGCGAACGAGCCCGGCCAGACCATCCTCGTCATGGGCGACATGGCCGAGCTCGGCGCCGACGCCGAGCGGCTGCACGCGCACATCGGCGCGCTCGCCAAGGCGAGCGGCATCCAGCACCTGCACGCGGTCGGGCGCCTGAGCCGCGCGGCGATCGATGCGTTCGGCTCCGGCGCGACGCATCACGCCGACCAGGCCGCGCTGATTTCCGCGCTGCGCAGCGAACTGCGCGCGGGCGTGACGGCACTGATCAAGGGATCGCGTTCGTCCGCGATGGATCGCGTCGTCAGCGCGCTCATCGACGACGGCAACGGAGGCGAGCGCCATGCTGCTTGAGCTCGCCGATCTGCTGAAGGGTTACGTCAGCGGATTTCATCTCTTCCAGTACCTGACGTTCCGCACGATCATGTCGACGCTGACCGCGCTCGCGGTCTCGCTGCTCGCGGGACCCGCGATCATCAGGAAGCTCGCCGAGGTCAAGGCGGGCCAGGTCATCCGCACCGATGGTCCGCAGTCGCACCTGACCAAGGCCGGCACGCCGACGATGGGCGGCGCGCTGATCCTGGGCTCGATCGTCGCGGCGACGCTGCTCTGGGCCGATCTTCGCAACCGCTACGTCTGGCTCGTGCTGCTGACGACGCTCGCATTCGGCGTCATCGGCTTCTACGACGACTACAAGAAGCTGATCCGCAAGGACAGCCGCGGCCTCGCGGCGCGCTGGAAATATTTCTGGCAGTCGGTGTTCGGCCTCGGCGTCGCGTTCTTCCTCTATTTCACCGCCGATACGCCGGCGGCGACGACGCTCTACCTGCCGCTGATCAAGCAGGCGCAGTTCCCGCTGACGCCGCCGGCCGAATGGGGCGTGCTCGCGGTATGGATCGGCGGCGCGACGTTCGTCGCGATCGCGTACCTCATCGTCGTCGGCTTCTCGAACGCGGTGAACCTGACCGACGGCCTCGACGGCCTCGCGATCATGCCGAGCGTGCTGGTTGCGACCGCGCTCGGCGTCTTCGCGTATCTCGCCGGCAACAAGGTGTTCTCGGAGTATCTCGGCATTCCGGCGATTCCCGGCGCGGGCGAGCTCGCGATCTTCTGCAGCGCGCTCGCCGGCGCCGGGCTCGGTTTCCTCTGGTTCAACACGTATCCGGCGCAGGTGTTCATGGGCGACATCGGCGCGCTCGCGATCGGCGCCGCGCTCGGCTGCATCGCGGTGGTCGTGCGTCAGGAAATCGTGCTCTTGATCATGGGCGGCGTGTTCGTGATG
>CALFNI010000084.1 GCA_937902695.1 uncultured Rhodanobacteraceae bacterium | reverse complement strand
CGGCTTGTATCGCCCCCGTCGCGCCCCGATCTGGAGGGCATGACTTCCACTGCCCCCACGATAACCGCGACGCCCGTTCGCATCGATGTCTGGTCCGACTTCGTCTGCCCGTTCTGCCTGATCGGCAGCCTCAGGCTCGGGCAGCTCGCCGAAAAGCAGCCGATCGACACCGTCTGGCACGCCTTCATGCTGCGCCCGCCGGGCTCGCCCGGTATGACCGCTGAGAAGCGCGCGATGATCGAGGCGTACACGCCGAAGATCAGCGCGCAGATCCGCGACGAGTTCGGGCTCGATGTCCGGCGCGGCCCGATCGGCGCGCAGACGTTCGCCGCGCACCATGCGATGAAGCACGCCGAGCGGAGCGGCCAGGGCGCTGCGTTCCACGACGCGGTGCTGCGCGCGTACTGGCTCGACGGCGCGGACATTGCGAATCACGACGTGCTGCGCGGGATTGGAGCGACGTTCGATCTTTCGTTCGACGACGCGTTGCTTTCCGGCCACGAGGCCGCGACGGCGGAGGCGGTCGAGACCGACCTTGCGCAGGCCGCCGCGTACAACATCCATGGCGTGCCGGCCTTCATTTTCGGCAACCGCTATTTTGTGTCGGGCGCGCAGCCCCTCGCCTTGCTCGAACGCGCGGCCGACGCCGCCCGCCAGCCACAACCCGCCGTTCACTGACCACCACTCTCTTGCCTCTTTTCCCCTCTCCCGCAAGCGGGAGAGGGGAAAACCGCACGCGTTTCGTGTAAATAGCCGACATGGCACGACAGCTCGCGCTTCTCGTTGCGTTCGCAATCGCATGCACGCTCTGCGGCTGCGGCAACGTCGAGTGGATGCAGAAGCATGAGATCTACTGCCGCATGGACGAGAAGCTCGAAATCCGCGACACGCTCTATTTCGGCCTCTCGATCCCCGGCGGCGGCGATGTCGCCGACGCCGACTGGAACGCTTTCGCCGATGACGCGATCGGCCACGCGTTCCCCAGCGGTTTCACCGTCGCCGACGCACGCGGGAGGTGGCGCGGCGCCGACGGAGAGGCGGTCTCCGAGCCGAGCCGCGTCGTCACGATCGTGCATCCCGACGACGGCGCATCCGACGCCGCGATCCGCGCGATCGTGCAGCGCTACCGCACGACGGTCCGGCAGGAAGCCGTGCTGCGCGAGCGGACGAGCGTCTGCGTGTCACCCTGATCCGCCCGGAGGATGTTGAATAGCGCCCGGCCGGCTCCCATGATCCGAGGGTCAGGGGGCATCCGATGAACCAGGCCACGCTGCTCGCGCTCGCGATCTTTCCCGATCAACTCGAACAGTTCTATGCGGCCGTGCCCGTCCGACGCGCGAACTGGACGCCGCCGTCGTGGGACGGCATCCCGAGTGAAATGCTGACCGCGATCGGCCAGTTCTGCCACGTGCGCGACATCGAGATCGACGGTTACCAGCAGCGCATCGAGCGCGCGCTGACCGAGACGAATCCGCACCTGCCGTCGATCGACACGTACCAGCTCGCGAAGGATCGCAACTACGCCGGCGCGAACGCCGCCGAGGCGCTCGCGGCGTTCCGCGCGGCGCGGCGCCGGACGCTCGATACGATCGCATCGCTGGACGCTGCGCAGCTCGAACGCCGCGCCGTCTTCGAGGGCTACGGCTGGGTCACCGTCCGTGGCCTCATCCACTACCTCTGCAGCCACGACCAGCAGCACCTCGCCGGACTGCAATGGCTGCTCGGCAAGATGGAATCGCCGTAAGACAGGCGCGCCTGCAAACTGATTTTTCGAGCGTTGTCCACGTCGCTTCCGTCGACGAGGTCTGCAATGCGCCGAGCCGCCGTTGTCGTGCTGGCGTTCTACGCCTGCGTCGCTGCGTCGCCTTGTGATCCCGTTCCGCCAAACACGCCCTCCGGGCGCTGAATCGGGCCGTCC
>CALFNI010000083.1 GCA_937902695.1 uncultured Rhodanobacteraceae bacterium | reverse complement strand
TCGGCATCACGGTCGAAGGCGCGAACATCCTGACGCGCTCGATGATCATCTACGGCCAGGGCGCGATCCGCTGCCATCCTTTCGTGCACAAGGAGATCAACGCCGTCGCCGCGAACGATCTCGCCGCGTTCGACAAGGCGATCTTCGGCCACGTGAATCTCTTCATGACGCGCGCGACGCGCACGAAGCTCCTTGCATGGACCGGCTCGCGCATCGCCGGCACGCCGCACGTGCAGGACACGAAGCGCTACTACCAGCACCTGTCGCGTTTTTCCGCGGCGTACTCGATCACGTCGGACGTCGCGATGGGCACGCTCGGCGGCACGCTGAAGCGGCGCGAGAAGCTGTCGGGCCGCCTCGCCGACGCGCTGGCCTATCTCTATCTCGCGAGCGCGGCACTGAAGCGCTATCACGACGAGCCGAAGACCGCGTCGAACTTCGCGCTCGTGCGCTGGAGCGTCGAGCTTTGCCTCTATCGCGTGCAGGAAGCGCTGGTCGGCGTGCTCGACAACCTGCCGGTGCGCTGGATCGCGTTCCTGGTGAAGATGGCGATCTTTCCGCTGGGCGCGCGGTTCCGGCCGCCGTCGGATCGGCTCGGGAGCGAAGTCGCGCGCGCGATCCTCGAAGACCGCGAAGCGCGGCACACGCTGACCGGCGACGTCTTCGTGCCGCCGCCGCACGAGCCCGGCCTCGGCGCGCTCGAAGCCGCGCTCGACAAGGCCGTGCGCGCAATTCCGGTCGAGACGAAACTCCGCGACGCCGTCCGCGCCGGCACGCTCGATCGCGCGCCGGGCCACATGCTCGACGATCTCGGCCTCGCCGCCGGCGTGATCTCGAGGGCCGAATACGATCTTTTGAACGACGCGCGCGATGCGCGCGACGAGGTCGTCGCCGTCGATGCCTTTGCGCCCGATGTGTACAGGACGCTGCACTGACCATGCACGCCGACTGGTATTTCGACTTCATCTCGCCGTTTTCGTACCTGCAGCTGGCACGGCTCGGCGCACTGCGGGCGCGCATCGGGATCACGCCGATACCGATCGTGTTCGGCGCGGTCCTGAAGCATCACGGCCAGCTCGGCCCTGCCGAGATCCGCGGCAAGCGCGAGTTCACCTACCGATTCGCGCAGTGGACGGCCGAGCGCGCCGGGATTCCGTTCCGCTTTCCGCCGGCGCATCCGTTCAATCCGATTGCGGCGCTGCGCCTCGCCGTCGCCGCCGGCACGACCTGGCCCGCGATCACGGCGATCTTCGAGCACATCTGGAGGGACGGTCGCGCAGGCGACGGCGCGGACGCGCTCGCCGAGGTCGGACGCGCGCTCGGCATCGACGATGTCGCGATCGCGACGGCGCGCGAGGACGTCAAGGCGGCGCTGCGCGCGAACACCGAATCCGCGATGGCGGCCGGCGTCTTCGGCGTACCCACGCTGCGCATCGGCGGCGAGCTCTTCTGGGGCAACGACGCGACGGCGCTGGTCGAGGACTGGCTCGACGCACCCGCGCGCTTCGACGCGCCCGAATACCGCCGCATCGCGGCCTTGCCGCGCGCCGTCGAGCGCAGGCGCTAGCCGTCGCTCAATGCGGCGACATCGCGCCGTGCTCGGCCGATTGCGCGGCGCCGGCGTGCGTGCTGACGAGATTGCGTCCGCGTTCCTTCGAGCGGTAGAGCGCGGCGTCGGCCCGCTCGATCAGGTCGTCGGGAATCGCGATCTCGTTGTCGACGGCCGCGACGCCGAGGCTGACCGTGAGCCCGATCCGCATGCCCGAGACGATCATCGACATCTCCTGCACGCGGCTTCGGATGCGCTCGGCGACGATCTCCGCGTCGGCCGCGCCGGCGCCGGGAAGCAGTATCAGGAACTCCTCGCCGCCATAGCGGCCGAGCGCATCGCCCTGGCGCAGCTCGCCGGCGATCGGCCCGATCACCCCGCGCAGGCACTGATCGCCGGCGCGATGTCCGTAGCTGTCGTTGACGTGCTTGAAATGATCGAGGTCGAGAAACAGCAGCGAGAGCGAATCGCCCGACTGGCGCGCCTTGGCGAACTCGGCGCGAAGCCGCGCGAGGATCGCGCGGCGATTCAGCACGCCGGTCAAGGGATCGTGCTCGGCGAGCCGGTGCGCCACGTCGCGCTCGTAGCGGAACGAGAGCGTCTGGCCGGCGAGCACGAAGGCGAGCACGAGGTTCGCATAGGCGAGCGTCGCCGGGAGGCCGAACTCGAGCCAGACCGGCAGCGGCCACTGCATGCGGAGCTGCAGCACGCGCAGGATCACGAACAGGAGCGCCGGAATCCACGCACCGAGGAACAGCCCGCCGCGCCGTCCGCCATGCTGCCAGGCGAGCACCGCGCCCGTGATCAGCACCGGAATCGTCAGCAGCAGGAATACCGACAGCGCATCCTCGATCCACCAGCCGCGCGACACGACCGGCGTCATCGCGCACGCCGCGAGCGCCACGAACACCCACGACACCGCCTCGAGCGCGCGGTTGATGCGCGGCGCCCAGCGCGCGAGATCGAGAAAGAGCCGCGAGAACGCGAGATTCAGCGCGACGGCGAGCAGTGCCGCGCACCACGCCGGCCGCTGATCCATCGGCGCGAGCCAGCTCATGACCGGGAGCTCGTAGCCGATGCCGAAGATGTAGAGCTCGTAGATCACCAGACACAGCACGTAGCCGACGAAATACGCATACATCCGCTCGCGGAGCGCAAGGAAGAACGCGAACATCACGAGCAGCGTCGCAAGCTGCACGGCCGGAAACAGCACGTCGAGGCGCGCGCGCGCGAGGTCGCCTGCGCGATACGTCGACACGTCGCTGACTTCGACGCGCCGCGGAATCGCCCGCTCGGGCTCGGCATGCAGATAGATCGCGGAGGCGGCCGTCAGCATCGGCGGCAGGATGAAGACGATCGCGTGCCGCGTGTAGCCGGGATCGCCGTCGTCGCTGTAGATGCTGCGTGCGTGCGCGGTGTAGGCCGGCGGCTCGTAGATCTCGACGTGGAGCCCGACCGGGTCGAAGATCGCGAGCACCGGCGGACGCGAGTTGCTCCAGTCCCGCGACAGGCGGATGCGATACCAGACGCCGCGCTCGCGCGAAGGGATCACCGCCGCGTAGGACTGCGCCTTGAAGCTCGCATCGTAGTCGCCGGCGACGACGCGATCGGCGGCGGGCGCGCCGGCTTCGGCATCGAGCTCCTCGACGATCAGCGGCACCGTGGTCGCGCAGACGGACGTCGCCGCAAACGGCGCCACGAACGCAGCCAGCCACCACGCGAATACGATCGCTGAACGCACGGTCCTTCCCCCTGGCGCCATGGTAGCGCGGCGGCGCGCGCGCCGGAGGCCTGAGGGCGGGCTCAGCGGGCGGCGCGCATGACCTCGGCGACGGCGTCGATCGCGCGCTCGACCATCGCGGCGTCGATATCGAGGTGCGTCACGGCACGGATCCGCGCCGGGCCCATCTCGGTGACGCGGACGCCCTTCGCAAGCAACGCCGTCGCGAACGCGGCAGCCGGCATGCCGGCGACGTCGAAGTAGACGAGGTTCGTCTCGACTTCGCCGGGAACGATCGAGAGCCCATCGATGCCGGCGAGCCCGTCGGCGAGCCGGCGCGCGTTCGCGTGATCGTCGGCCAGGCGATCGACGTGGTGATCGAGCGCGTATTCGCACGCGGCCGCGATGATGCCGGTTTGCCGCATGGCGCCGCCCCAGCGGAGCTTGAGGCGGAACGCTTCGTCGCAGAATGCACGCGAGCCGGCGAGCACGGCGCCGCCGGGCGCGCCGAGCCCCTTCGAGAAATCGATCCAGACCGAATCGAAGCCGCGTGCGTAGACGGCGGCATCGATGTGCGTCGCGACGCACGCGTTCAGGAGCCGCGCGCCGTCCATGTGCGTCGAGAGGCCCGCCTCGTGCGCGACGCCGGCGACGCCGTCGAGCGTCGCGAGCGGCCAGATCGCGCCGCCGCCGAGATTCGAGGTCTGCTCGACGATCACGAGCCGCTGCCGCGGCGCATACGGCCGGTCGGGCCGGATCGCAGCGCGCAGCATCTCGGCATTGAAGATGCCCCGGCTGCCCGCGAGCGGCTGGATCATGACGCCGGCGAGCGCGGCCGGTCCGCCGCCCTCGAAACCGATGATGTGCGACGTCGCGTCGCAGACGACTTCCTCGCCGGGCCTGCAATGCACCGCGAGCGCGATCTCGTTGGCCATGGTGCCGGACGGCAGGAACACGGCGGCTTCCTTGCCGAGGAACGCCGCGCAGCGTTGGTTGAGGCGGTTGACCGTCGGGTCTTCGTTCGCGCGCTCGTCGCCGACATCGGCCGCGGCCATGGCGGCGCGCATGGCCGGCGTGGGTCTTGTCTTTGTGTCGCTGGCGAAGTCGATGAGGGTCACGGCGCGGGCTCTTGGATTGCAGATTTCGCAATCCTATCCGCTTCGCGTTGCCGTGCCCCTCTGACGGCCGCTTGTGGAAGCGCATCACGCGCTTGCCCTCACCCTACCCTCTCCCGCAAGCGGGAGAGGGAAAAGCAACTCAACCGAGATGCGCTTCCATCAGCGCACGCGCGGCCTTCGGAATCGCGCTGACCGGCCCCGTATTCCCCGGAAACGTCAGCCGCGTGTAGTAGCTCCCTTCGATCAGCAGCATCAGCGCGTCGCCGAGCACCTCCGGCTCGCGCGCGCCCATCTCGCGCGCCAGCTTGCGCAGGCGCCGCCGGATTTCGTTCTTGTACTTGTGCACGATGTCGCCGAGCCGCTGGTTGTCCTCCGGAATCTCGACGCACGCGTTGCCGAGCGCGCAGCCGCGGCTCGTCTTGCAGCCCGAGGCTTCCTTCATCTTGTGGCGCGCGAGGTCGACCACCGATTCGATCAAGGCCTCGGCCTGCCGGCGCGGATCGCCCGCGTACGGCGCGATCACCTCGTCCCACCACTTCCAGTATTCGCCTTCCTGGTCGGTCAGGTATTCGGCGACGAGATCGTCCTTCGACGGGAAGCTCCGGTAGAAGCTCATCTTGTTCGTGCCGGCTTCGCTCGCGATCGCGTCGACGCCGACCGCGCGGATGCCGTGGCGGTAGAAGAGCTCGCAGGCCGTCTCGAGGATGCGATCGCGCACGCGCGGGCGATCCGCGATTGCCGGCTCCGGTCGAGACAGCTTCGCGGCGTCGGGCGACGCGACCTTGGCGCTCATTTCACGACTCCTGCCCGCCGCTCGTCGGCTGGGCCTTGAAAACGATCCGGATTGACATAGGTGTGACCGGTAAGTAACCTGTTACCGATCGGTAACGTTAGACAGCTTCGGGGCGCCGGGGTTCCAAGTCAAGACGCCGCGCAGCAAGGAACGAGTCACATAGGGCCGCCGGCACGAAAAGTCACGCCGCACGGCTATCCACAAGGAGTCGACCATGCCAACCCTGAATATTTCGCGCACCGCAACGGCGCTGCTCGCCGCCGCGATGACGCTCGCGCTCGCCGCGTGCGCCCGCTCGCAGGCGTCCGGGCCCGCGGCTGCGCCGCCCGCGCCCGAGGTCACCGTCGCCACCGTGATCGCCAAGCCGCTGCGCGACTTCGCGGAGTTCACCGGCCGCCTGCAGGCTGTCGACAGCGTCGAGATACGCCCGCGCGTCAGCGGCTTCATCGATTCGGTGCAGTTCACCGAGGGCGCGCGCGTCAAGAAGGGCCAGCTCCTCTTCCGCATCGATCCGCGACCGTTCCAGGCCGAGGTCAATCGCCTCAACGCCGAGCTCCGTCGCGCGCGTTCGCAATCGGCGCTCGCCGAATCGAACCACCAGCGCGGTCAGCGTCTGGTTTCGCAGAAGCTGATCTCGCAGCAGGATTTCGACCAGCTTGCGACGACGGCGAGCACGGCGAACGAGGACATCGGCGCCGCAGCCGCAGCGCTCGAAGCGGCGCGCCTCAACCTCGAGTTCACCGAGGTCCGCTCGCCGATCGACGGCCGCGTCTCGCGCGCGCTGATCACGGCCGGCAATCTCGTCTCGAACACGAGCATCCTCACGACCGTCGTCTCCGACGATCCGGTCTATGCGTATTTCGACGCCGACGAGCAGACCTATCTCAAGTTCGCTCCGCGCGGTGGCGACAGCGCGCAGGATGCGAAAGACGCCGTCTTCATGGGCCTCATCGACGAGGACGGCTATCCGCACGCGGGCCGGCTCGACTTCGTCGACAACCAGGTCGATCCGCAGAGCGGCACGATCCGCGGGCGCGCGGTGTTCGACAACAAGGACGGCCTCTTCACGCCGGGCCTCTTCGCGCGCATCAAGCTCGTCTCGGGCAACGTGCGCGACACGATCCTGATCGACGAGCGCGCGGTCGGTACCGACCTCGGCAAGAAGTTCGTCCTCGCGCTGAAGGACGACGACACGCTCGAATACCGCCCGATAACGCTCGGTGCGGCGGTCGACGGATTGCGCGTCGTCAGCAACGGGCTCGCGGCGAACGACGTCGTCGTGGTCAACGGCCTGCAGCACGTGAAGCCGGGCATCGCGGTGAAGCCGACCAAGGCGGCTATGGACGGCGATCGCGCCGGCGTCGCGCAGCTCGCGCGTGCAAGCGATGCGAAGGCCGTGCTCGTGAGCCGAACGGCGCCGGGATCGAACGCGCAGCGTTGACGCCGGGCCCGACGGCACGAATCACGCTTCAACTCGTCGTCCCCGCGAAAGCGGGGACCCAGTGACTCTTCGGCCCCGTAAAGGCGCTGGGTTCCCGCTTCGGCGGGAACGACGAGCACTCAAGGACATCGAGTCATGAACTTCTCCCAATTCTTCATCACCCGCCCCGTGTTCGCCGGCGTCTTGTCGGCGATGATCTTGCTCGCGGGCCTGATCTCGCTGCCGCAGCTGCCGATCTCGGAATATCCCGAAGTCGTGCCGCCGACGGTGGTGGTGCGCACGACGTATCCGGGCGCGAATCCGCAGGTCATCGCCGATACCGTGGCGGGGCCGCTCGAGCAGTCGATCACCGGCGTCGAGGACATGCTCTACCAGTTCTCGCAGGCGACGAGCGACGGCGTCATGACGCTGACCGTCACTTTCAAGCTCGGCACCGACGTCGACAAGGCGCAGGTGCTCGTGCAGAACCGCGTCGCGCAGGCGACGCCGAAGCTGCCGCAGGACGTGCAGCGCATCGGCGTCACGGTCAACAAGTCGACGCCCGACATCACGATGGGCGTGTTCCTGACCTCGCCCGACGGCCGCTACGACCTCAACTACCTGTCGAACTTCATGGTGCTGCACGTCAAGGACGAGCTTGCCAAGATCGACGGCGTCGGCGACGTGCAGCAGTTCGGCGGCGGCAACTATTCGATGCGCATCTGGCTCGATCCGGACAAGGTCGCAGCACGCGGCCTGACCGCGAGTGACGTCGCCAACGCGATCCGCGAGCAGAACGTGCAGGTGGCCGCGGGCCAGCTCGGGTCGCCCGCGACGCCGAACAACACGCCCGCGAACGCACGGCCGAACTTCCAGGTCGCCATCAACACGAAAGGCCGTCTCGTCGACGAGGACGACTTCCGCAACATCATCATCAAGACCGGCAGCGAAGGCCAGATCACGCGGCTTCGCGATGTCGCGCGCGTCGAGCTCGGCTCGGACAACTACGCGCTCCGCTCGCTGCTGAACAACCAGACCGCCGTTGCGATCCCGATCTTCCAGCGGCCCGGCAGCAACGCGATCGCGATCTCCGACGCCGTGTGCGCGAAGATGGCCGAGCTGAAGAAGGGCTTCCCCGAAGGCATCGACTACAACGTCGCCTACGACCCGACCGTGTTCGTGCGCGGCTCGATCGAGGCGGTGCTGCACACGCTGGTCGAGGCGATATTGCTCG
>CALFNI010000082.1 GCA_937902695.1 uncultured Rhodanobacteraceae bacterium | reverse complement strand
TCATCGCGGCCGACAAGCCGGCTGCCGCAACGCCGGCCGCGCGCCAATGCCACGAAACGCAAGTCCTGAACCCGCAGACGGGCGCTTACGTCTCGAAGCAGGTTTGCCGGTAACGGCTTCGACCGGCAGCGGATGCGCGACGGATCCGTCGCGGCTGTCCGCTCGCCCAACGACGCCGCGCTCGCGAGCGCGGCGCGCCGGCATGCACGCGAGAGCCGCGACGGCGACGGACGAACGATACGCGCGGACATGCTGCGCGAGCCTCGCATCGGCCTATGGCCGCCGCCGGACGCAGGAGTCCGCGACGCCACGCCCTGGGAGGAGCCGCTGCGAAGCAGAGGAGGCGTCGACGTCGCGGAGGCCCAACCTACTTCAAGCGACGCGCGGGCGGTGTGGCGAAACGGTAAGGACGTGCAAAGTCCGCGCGCTGCGCGCCGCGACGAAGCGGGTTACAGCGAAGCGCGCTGCGCGACCGCAACTGTCTCGACGGATGGCGCGTACGATCCCGAAAAATCGCCGAAGCGCTGCCACGTTTCGTCATCGAAGATGACCACGCGCGGCATCGTGCGGTCGAGCTTCACGTAGCCGCGCACATGGCCGTCGGCGTCGCCGGCGATGGCGATCTGCAATGTGCCCCGATCGAGCGTGACGTCGACGCGCCCCGCGCACAGGGCTTTGCCCAGCGTCGCGCGCGCGGTGCTGCCGGCGAGCCGCGGCAATGGAATGCGGGCGCGCTCGATGCGCTCGCCGTTCTCGATGACGAGCACCACGTCGTGGCGTCGCCAGAAGCGGAACACCGGCGCAAGCGGCAGGCTCAGCACGATGCCGCCGTCCGACGCACCCGCGATCGATCCGCCCGGCTCGGCCGGCTCGAATGTTTCCGGCTGATCGGCCCAGCGCAGCAGCCGCGACTTGCTGAGGCTGATCTGGCTCGCATGCGCCATCAGCGCTTCGCGCTTGCGCGCATGACGCGTCGCATCGCGCGGGACCTTCAGCGCGGCCGCATCCGCATCGCGCCCGTGCACGACGTAGCTGAGCCGGACGCAACCCGCGCGCGCTTTCGCGAGCGCAAGCTCGAGCATCACGCGCAGCGCGCCATGATCGGGATGACGGTCGCGCAGCGAGGGCATCGCGACGTGCGTCGGCGCGTAGCGCTCGAACTCGCCCCTGAGCGTCTCGATCGCGGCATCGTCGTGCTCGAGCGTGCCGGTCAGGCCGAGGTCGGACCAGCCGAGAAAGCGCACCGCATCGGACGCGACGCCGAGCCGCGCCAATGCCGCCTGGGCTTCGCCGCGGCGGCGGCGGCCCCAGCGCTCGCGCTCGGCGGGGCCGATGCGCAGGCGACGCTCGCACCAGCGCTGCGGCCACGGATTGTTGTCGCCGTCGGTGCCGAAGACGACGCGCACCGAAGCGCCGGATTCGCGCGCGAGCTGGATCAGCTCGCCGGTCGCGAGCGTCTCGTCGTCCGGATGCGGCGCGAACACGAGGAGGCGATCGGCCGCCTTGAATGTCAGGGGTCTCTTCATTCTCTGCTAACGCCGAACAGCTCCCGCTCTCCCAGCCCGCGCTTCAATGCCGGCGCCCAGACTAGCGCAAGTCTGCTGTCCACGGACGCAACGAACGAATGGCGGCCTGCGGCCAGGCGCGCGGCGCCGTCGTACGGCGCGCCGTCGAGCGTTCCGGCGGCGCCGCCGACCGGCGTCACGAGCGCGTATTCGGCGGGCACGTCAATGTCGAACGCCGCCGGTTCGCCGGCGCGCACGGCGCCCAGATGCTGGCCGGCGATGCGGATCAGCCCGCCCGCGGGGCCGATCGGGACGTAGTTGCGCTCGACGAACGCCGCGTCGCGCGGCGGCAGGCGATCCATGATCACGACCGGCGTGCCGGTCGCGGCCAGGCGCTCGGCAATGTCGTCGCCGATCGACGCGTCGCGCATGCGCGCGAGCGTGATGTTCTCCATCGCCCAGTACACCGGCCGACGGCGGAAGATCATCTCGCCCTTCGCATCCATGACGTAGTCTTCCGGCCGCGTCAGGCGCAGCACGCGCGCCAGCTCGTTCGCTTCGTCGGTAAGCTCGTTGTGGAGCGGTATCGCGTCGGTCGCGAGATTGACGAGGCAGATCGCGGCGAAGAACGCGCCGAGTCCGCGCCGCGCAGGGTCGGTTCCGCCACCGCGGAACACGAGCGCCGCCGCGCCGACCGCGACCAGCGGGATCGCCGGCAGCAGGTCCTGGTGCGTCACGAGCGGCCAGAAGCCGTACAGAAAAAGAAGGTAGAACAGCGTCGCGAGCAGCACCGTGCCCTGCGCGCGCCATCGCGACGCGTCGCCCGCGCGGCTGCGCCATGCGCGCGCCGCCACGATCGCGAGCGGACAGCCGAGCAGCGGAATCAGCATGCGCAGGCCGCCGATGCGATCGTCGAGCTCGGGCGCCACGTTGTGCTGCACGATGCAGTAGAAGGCTTCGCGCCAGATGCCCGCGCCGGCGAAAAACGCGGCGAACGCGGCCGGCACCGCCAGCGCGCCGAGCACGCCGACGCCGAGCGTTCCAGCCAGACGCCTCGATGCGAGCTCGCGCAGGCCGCCATCGATCGCGAGCACGGCAAGCCACGCGATCCCCGCCGCCGCGATCAGGAGCAGCGTCTTCAGCGAGACCGCGAGCGCCGTCCCGACGACGAATCCGACCAGCGCCGCGCGGTGACGTGCAAGCCGCGGTTCGATCGCCACCGCGACAGCCGCGAGCCAGAGCAGCATCCAGAGATCGTCCGGCCGGAACTGCGCCGACACGATGAAAAAGATCGGAGCCGTCGCCGCGAGCGCGGCGGCGAGAAGCCCGACGCGCGACGACCAGAGCGTTTTTCCGATTCTCCACGTCAGCGCGAGCGCAGCGAAATAGATCGGAATCATCGCGAGCCGCATCAGCGCCACGATGTCGGCGCGCTCGCCGAGCCAGGCGAGGAGCGGCGCGGATGCCAGCTGAAACAGCGGCGCGTGGTTGTCGAACACGTCGCGATACGGCAGCAAGCCCTGCGTCCACGCCCAGACCACGTGCAGGTGCTGCGGCTCGTCGGAGTTCATCGCCAGCGTCAGCGCACCATAAATGCGCAGGGCGAGAAGCAATGCCGCCGCGACGACGATGCCGGCACATGCGAGGTCGGAGCGGCGCTCGTCCGATCGGGAGCCCGCATGGACAGGCAATGGCAGTCGCATCATGCGAACACGATGCAGACGAAACCTTTCGCCGGGCTTACGAACGTTAACGCATCATTGGCGTCCATTCATACGAGGTTGATGCGTGCACCCAGACCATAATGCAGTCCCGAGCCTGGCTTCCCGATGACCCGTTCCCGATGACGACCGACGCCGCGGCCGCGGCCGCCTTTCCGGCGCGTTTCCACGATTACCGCGACCTGCCGGGCGACGCGTTCTATCGCGCGTCGATCCTGTTCGGCTTCGCCGTCGTGCTCTATCTCAGCTGGCGGTTCGACATTTTCCACGGCGTGGTCAGCGCCGCGCGCCATCATCAGTGGGGCCGCTTCATCGTGAGCCCCGCGATCCTCTGGACCGGCATGGGCATGCTGATGCTCCTGTTGCGGACGCTGCTCTGGTTCCGCTACCGCACGCCGCCGCTGGCGACGATGGAGAGCGCGCCGTCGCTGACCGTGATCATCCCCGCCTACAACGAAGGGGCGATGGTCGCGCGATCGATCGAGTCGGTTGTCGCGGCCCGCTATCCCCGCGAGCGCCTGCAGGTCTTCGTCGTCGACGACGGCAGCGTGGACGACACCTGGCAGCACATCGAGCGCGTCGCGCGGCGCTTCCCGGACGTCGTCACGCCGCTCCGCTTCGAACGCAATCGCGGCAAGCGCGCCGCGCTCGAGGCGGGATTCCGCCGCGGCCGCGGCGAGATCATGGTGACGATCGACTCCGACAGCGTGATCGAGCCCGACACGCTGCTCGCGATGACCGGCCCTTTCACCGATGCGCGCATCGGGGCGGTCGCCGGCAAGGTCAGCGTGTTCAACCGCGGCGAAGGCCTGATTCCGCGCATGCTGAAGGTGCGCTTCGCGCTCTCGTTCGATTTCCTGCGCGCCGTGCAAAGCACGTACGGAACGGTCTATTGCTGTCCCGGCGCGCTCGCCGCGTATCGCGCGAGCGTCGTTCGCGACGTCCTCGAGCGCTGGATCGGACAGCGCTTCCTTGGCCGCGCGTGCACGTACGGCGAGGATCGCGCGATGACGAACGAAATCCTCGGCCAAGGCTACGACTGCGTCTATCAGCGGGCCGGTGTCGTGCACACGCTCGTGCCGACGACGTACAGCCGCCTGTGCAAGATGTTCCTGCGCTGGGATCGAAGCTACGTGCGCGAAGAGCTGCGATTCCTGCGCACGATCGTCTGGCGCCGGCCGCCGAAGGCGCGCGCGATCGCGCTCGTCGAGGCGATCGTGACGAACTCGCGCTATCCGGTTGCGTGGGCGACGCTCGTGCTGCTGGTCTCGCTGGTCGCGAGCCATCCTTACATGCTGTTGCGCTTCTGCTGCGCGATGCTGCTCGTATCGTCGTTCAACATGCTCTACTACCTGCGCGGCGAACGGCACTGGGATTTCGTGTACGGGATCGGATATTCGTTCTTCTCGGCGTTTGCGCTGTTCTGGATCTTTCCGTACGCGCTCTGCACGGCGCGGGCGCAGGGCTGGCTGACCCGATAGCCCGGCGTGCGCCGCGCGCTCAGCCGAGACGATCGAGCCGCCCGCGCAGCACATCGAGCCGAAGATCCCCCGGGGCGCCCGGCGACACGCGCGCCGCGAGACTTTCCTCCGGCGTCCTCCCCTCGCCCGCCTGCGCGGCCGTGGCCGCCGCTTTCCGATATGCGTCGCGAAACGGCACGCCGCGCGCCGCCGCCTCGACGGCCGCATCCGTCGCGTACATCGCCGGCTCGATCGCCTCGCGCATCCGGTCGGCATTCCAGGCCATCCGCGACAGCAGGTCCGGCGCGAGCTCCAGCGCGGCGAGGCCGCGGCCGAATCCGTGGAAGATCGCGCCTTTGGACACCTGCAGATCGCGCTGATAGCCCGACGGCAGCGAAAGGAGATGCTCGATCTCGCTCCGCGCAGCGGCGACGCTCGCGTACGTCGCGCGCATCAGCTCGACGACATCGGGATTGCGCTTGTTCGGCATGATCGAGCTGCCGGTCGCATACTCGGCGGGCAGCGCGACGAAGCCGAACTCCGCGGTCGTGAACAGCGAAAGATCCCACGCAAGACGGCGCAGATCGAGCACCGCCGCGCCGAGCGCATCGAGCGCGCCGATCTCGAACTTGCCGCGCGAAAGCTGCGCGTAGACCGGATTGACCTGCATACGTGCGAAACCGAGCGCGGCGGTGGCGTGGTCGCGGTCGAGCGGAAGGTTGACCCCGTAGCCGGCAGCGGTGCCGAGCGGATTCGCGTCGATCCAGGCGAGCGCGTCGCGCGCGCGCACCGCGTCGTCGATGAATGCCTCGGCGAAGCCTGCGAACCAGAGCGCGGTCGACGAGACGACCGCGCGCTGCAAGTGCGTATAGCCCGGCATCGGCAGAGCTTCGCGTTGCGCGCGGTGCAGGCAGGCGAGCGCGATCTCGCGGCAATGGCCGGCAAGAACCGCGAGCTTCGCCTTGAGCCAGAGCCGCGTCGCGACGAGGATCTGATCGTTGCGGCTGCGCCCCGTATGCACCTTGCGGCCGGTGTCGCCGAGCCGCTCGATCAGCCGGGCCTCGATCGCCGAATGACCGTCTTCGTAGCGCCCGTCGAGCACGAAGCGTCCGCTGGCGAAATCGTCCGCCAGCGCCGCGAGCTCCCCGGTCAGCGATGCCGCTTCCGCAGCCGAGATCACGCCGATCCGCGCGAGCCCTTCGACGTGGACCTTGCTCGCCGCGACGTCGTGCTCGAAGAACTCGCGATCGAGCACGACGTCGTCGCCGGCGAGGAAGCGCATGATGCGCGCATCGACCGCGACACCGTCCTTCTGCCAGAGCAGATCGCTCATCGCACGCCTCCGAGCCTGGCGAGGGCATCGGCCGGCGAAAGCTCGACGCGTTCGCCGCTCGCGCGATGCTTGAGCTCGACGACGCCGTTCGCGAGCCCGCGCGGTCCGACGACGATCTGCCACGGCAGGCCGATCAGATCCATCGCCGAGAACTTCACGCCCGCACGCTCGCCCGTGTCGTCGTAGAGCACCGTGACGCCGGCTGCGCCGAGCTTCGCGTAGAGGCTCTCGCACGCAGCGTCCGTCGCCGCGTCACCGGCCTTGAGGTTGATCAGCCCGACCTTGAACGGCGCGACGGGCTCCGGCCAGACGATGCCGGCGTCGTCATGGCTTGCCTCGATGATCGCGCCGACGAGCCGCGAGACGCCGATCACGTACGA
>CALFNI010000081.1 GCA_937902695.1 uncultured Rhodanobacteraceae bacterium | reverse complement strand
CCGAGGATGTCGTGCAGGACGTATGGACGCCCTGGCACGACACCGATGCCGGCAGCGTAGACAACGCCGAGGCGTGGCTTGTCGCGACGACCACGCGCCGCGCGATCGATCGTCTGCGCCAGGCACGCACCGAGCGCGAGAAATACATCGGCATCTGGCTGCCGGAGCCGGTGCTGACCGACGGGCCGGCGACGCCCGAAGAGCTGCACGAGACGTCGAGCGATCTCTCGATCGCATTCCTCACCGTCCTCGAGCGGCTAGCGCCCGAGGCCCGCGCCGCGTTCCTGCTGCGCGAAGTGCTCGACGTCGACTACGACGAAATCGCCGAGATTCTCGGCAAGACCGAAGCGGCGTGCAGGCAGATCGTGCATCGGTCGAAGAGCCATCTTCGCGACGAGCGCGCGCGTTATGCGGTCTCCGGCGAGGTACACGAAAGCCTGATGCGCCGCTTTTTCGCGGCGCTGTCGAGCGGCGACTTCGCCGGCATGAAAAGCATGTTCGCCGAATCCGCCGTGCTCGTTGGCGACGGCGGCGGCATCGTCACGTCGTTTCCGAAGCCGACGGTCGGCGGGCAGCGGATCGCGCAGGTGTTCTTTGCGGCAACGCTCGGCGCCAGGCGCGATCCGGCGATGGATCTTCGCGTGGAGCTCGTGCCGATCAACGGTCGCGCGGGCGTGCTCCGCTATATGCACGGCGAGCTCGAATCGGCGCAGTCCTACGATACCGACGGCGAGCGCATCGTCGGCGTCTACGTGCAGCGCAATCCCGAGAAGTTGCGGCGCATCGCCGCTCGCCAGGTCTACGCGCTGCGCTAGCGGCTGCGTGACCGGATCGTGACAGCCGCCCGAACGCGCCGCGGCCCCGACTGATGCCGAGCGCGCAACAGTGTGCGTCCGCCGGGACGCCTACCGGCCGACACATTGCCTCCCTAGAGTGCGGCGCACGGCGATCGACGCGCCGCGTTCGAAACCACTCCGCTAACGACAGGACCCTCTCATGAGCTCGATCACCACCCAAGACGGCACCGAGATCTTCTACAAGGACTGGGGCTCGGGACAGCCCATCGTGTTCCATCACGGCTGGCCGCTCTCGGGCGACGACTGGGACACGCAGATGCAGTACTTCCTGCAGCAGGGCTACCGTGTCATTGCGCACGATCGCCGCGGTCACGGCCGATCGACCCAGACCGCGAAAGGCAACGACATGGACACGTACGCGGCCGACTTCGCCGCGCTCGCGGAGCACCTCGACCTTCGCAACGCGATCCATGTCGGCCACTCCACGGGCGGCGGCGAGGCGACGCATTACGTCGCGCGTCACGGCCAGGGCCGCGTCGCGAAACTCGTGCTGATCGGTGCGGTGCCGCCGATCATGGTGAAGACGCCCGCGAATCCCGGCGGCATTCCGCGCGATGTGTTCGATGGCCTGCGCGTGCAACTCGCGGCGAATCGCGCTGGCTTCTACTGGGACTTCCCGATTCCGTTCTACGGCTTCAACCGTCCGGGGGCGCCGCTGCTGGAACCGGTGCGCCAGAACTGGTGGCGCCAGGCGATGGCGGGCGGCATCACGGCGCAATACGACTGCATCGAGGCGTTCTCGGCGACCGATTTCACCGACGACTTGAAGCGCATCGACGTACCGACGCTCGTGATGCACGGCGACGACGATCAGATCGTGCCGATCGCCGACTCGGCGATGCTGTCGTCCAAGCTCCTCAAGAACGCGACGCTCAAGGTCTACAAGGGCTATCCGCATGGCATGTGCACGACGCATGCGGACGTCATCAATCCCGATCTGCTGCAGTTCGTGCGCAGCTGACCGACGAGGAATGCCTCCCGCCCGTCGCCGCGAAGATGACGGGTGTCAGCGAGTCGAGGCGGCTGTAAGGGTCGTGCACTTTCCACCCGTTCGTGCACGGCGCAACCGACGTCGGCGCGGCCTCGCCGCGACAGCCGATCAGCCACACGACAGCGCGAGGGCGGGAGCCGCTTCAAGCCCGTATTCACAGGAAACGACGCCATGATGAAGCTTTATTACTACCCGGGCGCATGCTCGCTGTCCGATCACATCGTGCTCGAATGGACCGGCGCGCCGTACGAACTCGTGGAAATGAGCCGGACGAGCGTCAAGTCGCCCGACTACCTCGCGATCAATCCGAGCGGCGCGGTTCCGCTGCTCAAGCACGACGGCTTTGTCCTGACCGAGAATGTCGCGATCCTCGTCTATCTCGCGGAGCTCTATCCATGCGCGCGCCTGCTCGGCGACGGCACGCCGCGAGGACGCGCGGAGGTCGTCCGCTGGCTCGCTTTCATCAACTCCGACGTGCACGGCGCATTCAAGCCGATCTTCTCGCCGCTGCGCTATCTGCCGGACGAGACGCGCACGGCCGACGTCGTGGACGCCGCGCGGGTTCGCGTGCGTGACTTCCTCGTCATTCTCGATGCGCAACTCGAGGGCCGCGACTGGATCGCTGGAACCCGCTCGATCGCGGATCCCTATCTCTTCGTCGTGACGCGATGGGCGCTGGCGAAGAACGTCGACATGGACGGGCTCGACAATCTTGCGCGATTCGTGGAGCGCATGTTTGCCGATGCCGGGGTGCAGGCGGCGCTCGAAGCCGAGGAAGGCCGCGCCGCGGCATGAGGCGCGGGCCGACTCGTCGCAGCGCTCAGTCGAACCCGTCCGTGAAGATCGGATCGTTGCTGTAGAAGTACGCCGCACCCTGATTCGTGTTGCCGTTCGGCGACGCGCCCCAGGCGCCGATGACAGCGGCCGAGTCCGACACGCCGATCTGTCCCGGCGCGAAGTAGTCGTCCGGCGCACCGTCGCTCGGCACGAGCTTCTGGATCTCGGTCCAGGTGCCGTTCGCTTCGACGAAGGCGTAGGCCGCGCCGACGCCGCCGTCGGCGTGTTGCGCGCCGACGACCGCGTGGTGCCCTTGCATCGCGACGAAGCCGAAGATGTCGTCGTCGGCGCCGTCGGCGGCCGTGAGCTGTTGCGCGTGCGTCCAGGTTCCGTCCGCCGCTTGCGTGTACGCGTGCACGGCGCCCTGCCAGACGTTCGCGCCGATCGTCGTGCCCGGCGCTCCGAACAATGCCGTCGTGCCGTTGAACGCGATGGAATCGCCGAAGTAGTCGCCCGTCCCGTTCGGCGATTCGATGATCGCGGTCTGCGACCATGTGCCGTTCGAGTCGCGCTTCAAGACATAGACCCAGCCCGTCGCGACGTCGGGGTTGTAGTTCAGCGACGAAACGAAGGCCGTGTCGCCCGCCACGGCGATCGCGCCGCCGAAAGACCCGGGCGGTGCGTCGCCGAGCGCGTCGATCTTCTGCGTCTCGGTCCAGATGCCGTTCGTTTTCGTAAACACGTAGACGGCGCCGATCTCGCCTTCCTCGAAGTTGTTCGAGCTCACCATCACGGTCGTGCCGTCAAACGCAAGGACGCCGCCGAACTGATCGAGCGCGACGCCGTCGCTCGCCGTGAGCTTCTGCGTCTCGATCCACTGCCCGCCCGCGCGCGTGAACACGTACGCCGCGCCCTTGCGCTGGTCGGGTCCGTCGACGCCGGGCGCTTCGGGCGCCCCGATCACGGCCGTGTCGCCGGCAAGCGCGAGCCAGCCGCCGAACTGGTTGCTCGGCGCCGCATCGGACGCGGTAATTTCCTGCGCCTGCCGCCACACACCGCCGACATTGTCGAACGCGTAGACGACGCCTTGCCACGTGCCGCCCGGCGCGAGCGGCGCCGAAATCAGCGCGGTCGAGCCGTCCATGACCGCATGCAGCCCGAACTGATCGTCCGCGAGCCCGTCGCTCGCGACGACTTTCTGCTCCGGCCACGGCAGCGGCGCGCGCGCCTGCGAGCGCGCTGGCGGCGCGCCCAGCGAATCGAGCCACGGCGGCGTTAGCGACGAAGGCTCGCGCGCGGAAGCGCGCACGTCGCCGAGGCATGCGCACGCCACCGCGAGCACGAAGATCGATAGCGTTCTCATCAGCGGCGTTCCTCCAGAGACATTGCAAGCGAGCCGCCGTCGAATCCGTCGGCGAAGATGCGATCCGCCGTCGTTACGGCGAGCGACGCGCTCGCCGCATCGGCATTCGCGCCGAGGCTCGTGTCGAGCGCGCCGGCCGGGATCGTGTTCGTGAATACGCCCGCGAGCGCAGGCGCGATGTCGACCGTGATCGCGCACGAGCCCTCTGCCGGAATCGTGGCGCCGCTCGCGAGGCCGACGACGCCGGCGCCGGGATCGGCAACGACGTCGCCGAGGCACGTCGTCGAGGCATTCGGCGACGCGGCGACCGTCAGCGACGGCGGCAGATGATCGTCGAGCTCGGCATCGAGCACGGCCGTAACCAGGTTGGCATTCGTCAGCGTGATCGTCAGCGTCGTCGTCCCGTCCGCCGCGACCGTCGCCGGATCGAACGACAGCGCGAGCGACGGCGCATCGGCGGTGACGTTCAACGTCGCGCTCGCCGGGCTCGGGTACGTGCCCTGATCGGTCACGAGCGCGCCGGCCGCGATCGTGTTCGTGAACGCGCCGATCGTTCCGTTTTCGACGGTCACCGTGATCGTGCAGCTGCCTTCGGCTGGAATCTTCGCACCGGATAGCAGCGTCAGCTGGGACGCACCGGCGTCGCCGACGGCCATGCCGCTCGGACAGTCGGTGGCGGCGTCGGACGGCGTTGCGATCGTGATCCCCGCCGGAAATGCGTCATCGAGGTTGCCGGTCAGCGTCGCGTCGGTGGCGTTCGCATTCGTCAGCGTGATCGTCAGCACGCTTCCAATGCCCACCGCGACCGTGTCCGGCGCGAAGTTCTTGGCGACCGTCGGGACCGCGAACGACTGCTGGTACTCGAACGCGCCGATGTCGGCTGCGACGCCCGAGACGCGCAGATACCCGTCACCGCGTTGATCGAACGGCAGGCTCGATGCGTTGTCGCCGGTGTCGATCGCGGGGCTGTCGGGCGCGAGCGCGTGCGTCGCCGTCGGCCCGCCGTTGTTCGCGAGCGGCAGCAGCA
>CALFNI010000080.1 GCA_937902695.1 uncultured Rhodanobacteraceae bacterium | reverse complement strand
GCTCACGGCAATGCAGAGGCCGAGCATGCGAAAGAGGAGCCCGAGCGCGTTATTGTCGACGTGATAGCCCGAGCGGATAAACACCGCCGTGGTGGGAATCCCGGAGAACGCGGCCGAAAAGCTCGCGTTGGCGGCAAAGCCGACGCCCAGCACCTTCCAGCGATGGCCGCGCCCCCGCTCGCTGGATGCACCTGATGAACGATGACCGCTCATATGACCTCCCGATAGTTCGATGGAGCCATCGTACGGATGGACTATCCATCGGAAAAGCGGGAAAATAAGATCATGTCCATCGGAGATTCCGAATCATGAGCCAGCGTGCGTTCGATCTTGCGCAGCTTCGAACTTTTGTCGCCGTGATGGAGGCCGGTACCGTTTCCGGGGCGGCGGAGCGGGTGTTCCTGTCGCAGTCGTCGGTCAGCGAACAGGTGAAAAAGCTCGAGGAGCGCGCCGGGCAACCGCTCTTCGTGCGCAGCAAACAGGGCGTCACCGCGACGCCCGCCGGCACGAAGCTGCTCGATCACGCGCGCCGCATTCTCGCGATGAGCGAAGCGGCATTCGAGGACATGCAGGGGCGCGCGCTCGACGGCGAACTGCGGATCGCGATCACCGACTACTATCGGCCGCACGAAATCGCGAGTGTGCTGAAGACCTTCTCGGAACAGCACCCGCGTCTGCGCCTGCACGTGACGGTGCTGCCGAGCGCGGTCATCGACAGCGCCGGTGAAGGCGCCAACTTTGACATCGGCCTGTCGCTGCGCCTCGTGACGCCCGAAAGCAAACGCGTCGCCGCCGGCAACGGCCGCCAGAAAGGCTCGGTCGTCCGCCGCGAAAAACTGGTGTGGGTGACGTCGGCCGATGCGGAGCCGCGTATCGTCACGCCCTACCCGCTGGTGCTGCTGCCATCCAGCTGCCAGCTACAGCGTTTTGTCGTGAAACTGCTCGATGAACGCGACGTGCCATACGTGATCTCGCATTCGGCGTCCGGTGTGGCCGGGCTGCAGCTCGCGTTGAAGGCGGGGCTTGGCATCTCGTGCCTGAACGAGTCGTCGATTGGCGGCGGACTTGTCGCGTGTTCCGCTTCGGTGCGGCTTCCCGCGTTGCCGGCGGTGGAGTTTCATCTGCTGCCGGGCCGTCCCGGCGAGGACGATCTCGTCACCAACGCCCGCGCCGCGCTACAGCGCCTTTTCAGCTGAGTCGGAAAAAAACGACGCGCCACGAAACGCGGGCGTCGCTTTCATTTCGGAACCGCAGGTTCCGGTCAGACCGAACCTGAGGTCAGATTGCCGCCGGCTCCGGCAACGCCGCCGGCGCGCTGGCCGGGCGCCGCTCCATGCGCGCCTTCAGGGAAGCCTGGGTGCCCGTGCCCGTATGGAACACCGCGACCGCGGCCGTCAGACGCCGCGCCTGGTCCTCGAGTGAACTCGCGGCAGCGGCCGCCTGTTCGACGAGCGCCGCGTTTTGCTGCGTCACCTCGTCCATCTGCGCGACGGCGAGGTTCACCTGATCGATGCCCGTGCTCTGCTCCGACGCAGCCGCCGCGATCTCGCTCATGATGGCGCTCACCCGCGTGATGGCGTCGACGATTTCCGTCATCGTCGAACCCGAGCGCTCGACCAGATCCGCGCCCGCTTCGACACGCGCCGTCGATTCGCCGATCAAGCCCTTGATCTCCTTCGCGGCGCCGGCGCTGCGCTGCGCGAGCGAACGCACTTCGCTCGCGACCACCGCGAAGCCGCGGCCCTGTTCGCCGGCACGCGCCGCCTCGACGGCGGCGTTGAGCGCGAGAATGTTGGTCTGGAACGCGATGCCTTCGATCACGCCGATGATGTCGCCGATCTTGCGCGAATCGCTGACGATGTGATTCATCGTGCCCACCACCTGCTGCGTGAGTTCGCCGCCCTGAGCGGCGAGACCCGAGGCGCCGTGCGCGAGCGAACTGGCCTGCTTCGCGTTCTCGGCCGTCTGCTTGACCGTCGACGTGAGTTCCTCGATGCTCGCCGCGGTTTCCTCGAGCGAAGCCGCCTGTTCCTCCGTCCGCTGCGACAGATCGGCGTTGCCCGAAGCGATTTCGCTCACGCCGGTATCGATCGATTCCGTCCCGCTACGTACGGTGTTCACGGTCTCGATCAGCGACTCCTGCATCTTGCGCAATGCGGACGCAAGCTGGCCCATTTC
>CALFNI010000079.1 GCA_937902695.1 uncultured Rhodanobacteraceae bacterium | reverse complement strand
GCTCACCTGCAGCGCGATCACGCTCGACACGGGCCTCGTCAGCACGGTCGACGAGCTGACGCTCGTCGGCCCCGGCGCCGACCAGCTCGCCATCGACGGCAACAACGCGAGCCGCGTCCTCGAACAGCAAGGCTACGGCATGCTGACGATCGAAGGCCTCACGCTCCGGAACGGCTCGTACGTCTACAGCGGCCCCGGCATCTACGGCGGCCTCGCGCCCGGCGCCTGCGTGCTGTCGCGGAGCAGCGTCACGCTGACCTCGTCGGCGATCGAAAACTGCAGCGCCAGCGGCTGGAGCGTCTTCGGCGCCGCCATCGACACGCAGGGCGCGCTCTACATGACCGACAGCGCGATCACCGGCACGACCGCGATCGCCGACGCCACCGAGATCTCCGCGACGATCTACGGCGGCGCGGTCTACACGAAAGCGGGTTACCTCACGCGCAGCACGATCGACGGCGCGACGGTTTCCGCGACCAGCGTCGCTGCATTCAGCGGCATGCTCGGCGGCGGCATCTTCGGCTTCTACGGCGTCGTGCTCGACCAGAGCCGCGTCAGCAACGTCGTCGCCCATGTCGCCGGCGCGAAGATCGCCTACGCGAAGGGCGCCGGCGTCGGCACGCCGAACACCGTGATCATGACCGGCAGCACCGTATCCGGCAACGAAGTGCACGGCACGCCCGGCATCGGGCCGAGCGGCGCCTATACCTATACGAGCGCGATCGGCGGCGGCGGCGTCTACGTCATGACGATTCCGCGCGGCAGCGTGCCGGCGTCGTCCATCAGCGATTCGACGATCAGCGGCAACGCCGCGATCGTCGACGGCGAGCCCGGCGCGTACACGGTCGGCGGCGGCGGCGGACTCGGCACGTGGTCGCCGAAGACGATGACCATCGCGAACTCGACCATCTCGGGAAATTCCGCCGACGTCCGCGGCGGCGGTCTCTACACGCGCAACCGCGGCGCGCTCGCGCTCGCGAACGCGACGGTCACGGACAACACCGCGCCCGAAGGCTCGGGCATCGCCGACGCCGCCGACGGATCGGGCTATCCGTTCACGGTCGCGAGCACGATCGTCGCCGGCAACCATGTTCCGGCCGGCGCCACGTCGGAGGACATCGTCACCGTGCACGCGATCGACGGCGCCCACGACCTGATCGGTTCGGCCAACGTCGCACTGCCCGAGGGCACGCTCATCGGCGATCCGCGGCTCGGCCCGCTCGCCGACAACGGCGGCCCGACGCTGACGCACGCGCTGCTCGCCGACAGCCCGGCGATCGACACCGGCGATAACGCGTTCGACCTTCCGACCGACCAGCGCGGGGGCAGCTACGTCCGCGTCGCCGGCGCGGCAGCGGACATCGGCGCGTTCGAGCTGCAGGCAGCGCCGGACGCGATCTTCGCCGACGGGTTCGAATAGCGGACGACCGGATTCCCGATTCGGCGCGCCGATCGCGGCGGGCTCGGCCGCGCGATCCGCGACGGCGCCGCCGCCCCGGCGCTTGTCGTTCGGGCCGCGGGAGCATTCTCGACGGCCATTTCGGTTACCTTAGCCGCGGGGGATCCGCTCCGCGTGGTCGGCAGATGGAACCGCCCGGCTGCGGCGCAAAAATCGGAGTGACCGTGAAGAACGTCCGCGTTCGGTGACCGGCTGCGCATGAAGCTCGTCACGACAGAGATCGAGGAGCGCAAGGTCGACGTGCGCGACCTCGCTGCCGGCATGTACGTCTGCCGCCTCGATCGCCCCTGGACGGAAACGCCGTTCCCGCTGCAGGGCTTCCTGATCGAGACGGACGACGAGGTGCGCGAGCTGGCGCGCCTGTGTCGGCACGTGTTCATCGACACCGAGCGCAGCATCACGGCCGACGTGCTCCGGCGCCGCGCTCCGCCCGGCACGCGCGATCCCGCCGCGCTGCGCAACACGGTCAGCTACTCCGACAGCAGCACGATCGAGGAAGAGCTGCCGCTCGCGCGCGTCGCGCACGAGAACGCGGCGCGCCTCGTCGAGAGCGTGCTCGACGACGTGCGCGCCGGCCGTCCGCCCTCGGCCGCCGCGATCGACGAAGCGGTCGCGCCGATCGTCAAGAGCGTCATGCGCAGCCGCGACGCGTTCTTCTGGTTCGAGTCGCTGCGCAAGCGCGATTCGTATTCGTACGGCCACGCGATCAGCTGCTGCGCGCTCGCGGCCGCGTTCGGGCGTCACCTCGGATTTCCGGCGCCGATCCTCAACGAGCTTTCGACCGGCGCGTTGCTGATGGACATCGGCAAGGCCGTGCTGCCCGATGCCCTGCTGATGCGAAATGGCGCGCTCGACGCTGCGGAGTGGTCGGCCGTGCGCACGCATGTCGCGACCGGCCTCAAGGTCCTCGCCGATTCCGGCATCACGAGCGACGCCGTGCAGAGCGTCGTCGCGACGCATCACGAGCGCGACGACGGATCGGGCTATCCGAACCATCTCGCCGGCGCGCAGATCCCGCTGCTCGGCCGCATCGCGGGCATCGTCGACGCGTTCGACGCGATGACCAATGACCGGCCCTATCGCAAGGCACTCGCGCAGCACGCGGCGCTTCAGCAGCTCTATCTTTCGCGCAACACGCTGTTCCAGGCCGAGCTCGTCGAGCAGTTCATGAGCTGCCTCGGCGTATACCCGACGGGCTCGCTCGTCGAGCTCAGCACGGGCGAGGTGGCCGTGGTCATGGCGCAGAACCAGGCACGGCGCCTGCGGCCGCGCATCATGGTGCTGACCACCGCCGACAAGACGTTCGATCCGCGCCTGCCGACGTTCGACCTCATGATGCAAACCTCGGCGTCCGACAGCGGCGAGCCGAGCTTCATCGTGCGCGCGCTCGACCGCAACGCGTATGGCCTCGACCTGACGAACCTGTTCCTTTGAGCGCCGCGCGCGACGACGCATGACGACTCGAGCCGGACTATTCGAGGCGATCGCGCGCATGGTCGACGCGCGGGGCGCGGAGGACGTCGCGGCCGTGCTCGTCGCGCGCGTGTCGCGATACGGCGAGCTCGCCGCGACGTTCGGCTACGCAACGCTCGATCGCGTCGAGGACGCGATGCAGGCCGCGATGCGGCACGCACTGCGCCCGATCGATGCGGTGCACCGCATCGGCGAAGGCGCGTTCGCGATTCTCCTGCCCGGCCTCAAGGCGGGCAATCTCGCCGCGCTCGCCGCGGTTCGCCTCGCGGCAGCGCTCGAGCAGCCGTTCGAGGCAAACGGCC
>CALFNI010000078.1 GCA_937902695.1 uncultured Rhodanobacteraceae bacterium | reverse complement strand
TCGGCAACATGGGCGAGGACGACTGGCGCTTCCATTTCTACGACACCGTCAAGGGATCGGACTGGCTCGGCGACCAGGACGCGATCGAGTACATGTGCCGCGAGGCGATCCCGGCGATCATCGAGCTCGAGCACTACGGCGTGCCGTTCTCGCGCACCGAAGAAGGCAAGATCTACCAGCGCCCGTTCGGCGGCATGACCACGCACTACGGCAAGGGCACCGCGCAGCGCACCTGCGCCGCGGCCGATCGTACCGGCCACGCGATCCTGCACACGCTCTATCAGCAATCGCTCAAGCACGACGCGCGCTTCTTCATCGAGTATTTCGCGCTCGACCTCATCTTCGACGACGAAGGCGTCTGCCGCGGCGTGCTCGCGCTCGACATGAGCGAGGGCACGATGCATCTCTTCCGCGCGCACGGCGTCGTGCTCGCGACCGGCGGCTACGGCCGCGCCTACTTCACGGCGACGTCGGCACACACCTGCACCGGCGACGGCGGCGGTCTCGCGCTCCGCGCCGGGCTGCCGATGCAGGACATGGAGTTCGTCCAGTTTCATCCGACGGGCATCTACGGCGCCGGCTGCCTCATCACCGAAGGCGCGCGCGGCGAGGGCGGCTATCTCACGAACGCGAAGGGCGAGCGCTTCATGGAGCGCTACGCGCCGAACGCGAAGGATCTCGCCTCGCGCGACGTCGTCTCGCGCGCGATGACGATCGAGATGCGCGAAGGCCGCGGCCTCGGCGAGCACAAGGACTTCATCAATCTCAATCTCCAGCACCTCGGCGCCTACGTGCTGCACGAGCGGCTGCCCGGCATTTCGGAAAGCGCGCGCATCTTCGCCGGCGTCGACGTGACCAAAGAGCCCATTCCGGTCGCGCCGACCGTGCACTACAACATGGGCGGCATTCCGACGAACTACCACGGCGAGGTCGTGCGCAAGATCGGCGGCGACCCCGACGCGGTCGTGCCGGGCCTCTATTCGATCGGCGAAGCCGCGTGCGTGTCGGTGCACGGCGCGAACCGGCTCGGCTCGAACTCGCTGCTCGATCTCGTCGTGTTCGGCCGCGCGGTCGCGCAGCGCTGTCAGGCGACGATCAAGCCGAACCAGCCGCACAAGGAGCTCGCGGCGTCGGTCTGCGATCCGGCGCTCTCGAGCTTCGACAGGATCCGCCACGCGAACGGTTCGATGCCGACCGCGGAAATCCGCACCACCATGCAGCGCACGATGCAGAAGGACGCCGCCGTGTTCCGCACGGCCCAATCGCTGCAGGAAGGCTGCGCGAAGATGGCGCAGGTGTTTGCGTCCTTCGACGACGTGCGCGTCTCGGACCGCTCGCTGATCTGGAACTCGGACCTGATCGAGACGCTCGAGCTGCAGAATCTCCTCTACAACGCCGTCGCGACGATCAACTCCGCCGAGCAGCGCCACGAAAGCCGTGGCGCCCACGCGCGCGAAGACTTTCCGGACCGCGACGATCAGAACTGGATGAAGCACACGCTGGTCAATGTCGACGCGAAAGGTGCGTGCTCGTTCGATTTCCGGCCGGTGCACATGCAGCCGATGACGAACGATGTCGAGGCCGTGCCGCCGAAGAAACGCGTGTACTGAGGTGCGCCGATGACCGGTTTCCCGAATCCACTTTCCTTCCTGATCGTCGCGAGCATCGCGATTCCGCTCGGCGTCATGTTGCGACGCTGGTACGCCCAGGATCCGCAGCGGAGCCTCCTCGTGTTGTGCGTCATGCTCGCATTCGTCTCGCCGTGGCTCGCGCTTGCCGTGTACGTGCTCGCGAAGTCGCCGGGCCTCCTCTTTCGGTACGGTCAACGCATTCAAGGCAACTGACGATGGCTGAGTTCACGCTCCCGAAGAATTCGAAGATCAAGCCCGGCCAGAAGTTTCCGGCGAAGGCCGACGCGAAGGACGTCCGCACGTTCCGCGTCTACCGCTGGAGCCCTGACGACGGCGAGAACCCCCGCATCGACGAATACGAAGTCGACATGGCGGCCTGCGGCCCGATGGTTCTGGACGCGCTGATCAAGATCAAGAACGAGATCGACCCGACCTTGACGTTCCGCCGCTCGTGCCGCGAAGGCATCTGCGGCTCGTGCGCGATGAACATCGACGGCACGAACACGCTGGCATGCACGAAGGCGATCGGGGATTGCGCGTCCGGCGACGTGAAGGTCTATCCGTTGCCGCACATGCCGGTCGTCAAGGATCTCGTGCCCGACCTGACGCATTTCTACGCGCAGTACGCGTCGGTCAAGCCGTGGCTCCGCACCGAGACGCCGCCGCCCGATCGCGAGCGCCTGCAATCGAAGGAAGACCGCGCGAAGCTCGACGGCCTGTACGAATGCATCCTCTGCGCGTGCTGCACGACGGCGTGCCCGAGCTACTGGTGGAACAGCGACAGGTATCTCGGCCCGGCCGTGCTGCTGCAGGCGTATCGCTGGATCGCCGACTCGCGCGACGAGGACACCGGGGCGCGTCTCGACGAGCTCGAGGATCCATTCAAGCTCTACCGCTGCCACACGATCATGAACTGCACGCGGACGTGCCCGAAGGGATTGAATCCGGCCAAGGCGATCGCCGAGGTCAAGAAGCTCATCGTCGAGCGGCAGTGCAGCTGACGCGTGCTTTTCCCCTCTCCCGCTTGCGGGAGAGGGTAGGGTGAGGGCCATCGGAGTGAAGCGGCGAACCAGCGTGCCCTCACCC
>CALFNI010000077.1 GCA_937902695.1 uncultured Rhodanobacteraceae bacterium | reverse complement strand
CCGTCGATCAGCGGATAGCGCAGCGAGAAATCCTGCGCCATGCGCACGAGCGTGTCGTAGATCGAGGAATCGCCGTGCGGATGGTATTTGCCCATCACCTCGCCGACGATGCGCGCGCACTTGACGTACGGGCGATTCCAGACGTTGTTCGCTTCCTGCATGCCGAACAGCACGCGGCGATGCACCGGCTTCAGGCCGTCGCGCACGTCGGGCAGCGCGCGCCCGACGATCACGCTCATCGCATAGTCGAGATAACTCTGCCGGACTTCGTCCTCGATGTTGACGCGAATGATTTCTCTGGCCAGCTCAGCCATCAGGCGTGTTTCCTGGAGAAGCGCTCGTTTTCGGGCGCGTTCCGCGACGGGACAAGGAAGCTCATCGCCGCCGTCATTCCCGCAGAAGCGGGAATCCATGGTGCTTTTGTCGATGGATGTCCGCTTTCGCGGGCATGACGCCGGGAGGTGTTTTCCGAGCTTCCCGGCGGCCGTTTTCGGACTCGCGTAGGGAATGCCAAATCATACCACATCCGGCCCCGGAAAGCGGCCGGATTTCCCTGATTTCTAGAGGACTTAGCGCCCCTTTACGGGGTCGGCCGGAGCGCCCGCCGAGAGGATCGTTTCAGGCGTCCGCGGACTCGCCTTTCGGCACGCGGAAAATCCAGTACTTCGAGCTCAGGAAATTGACCACCGCGCCGGCGATCGAGCCCGCCGCGACACCGATCGCAGGCCACGCGCGCACCACCGCGAACGATGCCACGCAGGCTGCATACGCGCCGTAGTTCAGCGCGAAGCCGCCGGCCATCGCGATCAGGTAGCGGATCAGCTGTCGGCGCCGGCTGCCGCTGTTGCCCTTGCCGGCGAACGTGATCTTGCGGTTGAACGCCCACGTCGTCGTCGCGGCGCAGAGGAACGAGACTAGCCGCGCCTCGTACGGGTTGACCTGCCACTCGCGCACGAGGAACTGCACGATGCCGGCATCGACCACGAAGCCGATGACGCCGCTGATCGCGAAGAACAGGATTTCCTTGCGCAAGGGCATGCCGCGCGCGCGCCTCAGCGATCCGGCGCGGGCGCGCCGAACAGCGCCTTCATGCGCGCAGCGTCCGGCGCATGGACCGCGCCGCGCTCGGTCACGATGACGTCGATGAGATCGTGCGGCGTCACGTCGAACACGGGATTCCACGCCCTGGCGCCCTCGACGACCGTCGCCGTGCCGCCGAACGACAGCATTTCGTCCGGCGAGCGCAGCTCGATCTGGATCGCCGCGCCGTCCGGCGTCGCCATGTCGATCGTCGACGACGGCGCGACGACCATGAACCTGACGCCGTGGTGCCGCGCGGCGATCGCGAGCTGATACGTGCCGATCTTGTTCGCCGTGTCGCCGTTCGCCGCGATGCGGTCCGCGCCGACGACGACCCACTGCACGTCGCCCGATTTCATCAGATGCGCCGCGGCCGAATCGGCGATCAGATGCGCCGGGATGCCGTCGCGCACGAGCTCCCACATCGTCAGTCGCGCGCCCTGCAGCCACGGCCGCGTCTCGCCCGCGAACACGCGCACGATGCTCCCGTCGCTGTAGCCGGCGCGGATCACGCCGAGCGCGGTACCGTAGCCCGCCGTCGCCAGCGAACCCGTGTTGCAATGCGTAAGCACGCCGACGCCGTGCCCGAGCAGGCGCGCGCCGAGCTCGCCCATCTGGCGGTTCGCGGCGAGATCCTCGTCCTGTATCGCCTGTGCTTCTCTTTCCAGCGCTTCGGCGCCGCCGGCGCGCGCGCCGGCCATGCGGTCGAGCGCCCACATCAGGTTGACGGCGGTCGGCCGCGCCGCACGCAGCGTCGAAAATGCCTCGTCGAGATGCGCCGGATCGTTCTGCGCGGCGAGCACCACGCCCCAGGCCGCGGCGATGCCGATTGCCGGCGCGCCACGCACGGCAAGATCGCGGATCGCGGTCGCGGCCTCGGCGGCCGTGCGGCACTCGATGTACGTCTCCTCGAACGGCAACCGGCGCTGGTCGAGCAGGCGCAGGGAATCGCCCTGCCAGAGCACGGCGCGGATCGTGTCGTGGGAAGCGGCTGCGGTCGAGATCACGGACGGCGGGTACGTTATGCTTTGCGGGCGCGCAGGTTAGCAGCGCGGCGGTTCCGCCGCCATGCGCTGCATGGCGCAGGAGCGCGCGAATCGGGATGAATCACACGCGATGGCCCAACTGACGCACCTCGAACGGCTCGAAGCCGAAAGCATCGACATCCTGCGCGAGGCCGTCGCCGAGTCCGAGCATCCGGTCATGCTGTATTCGATCGGCAAGGACAGCTCGGTCATGCTGCATCTGGCGCGCAAGGCGTTCTTTCCCGCGCGCCCGCCGTTCCCGCTGCTGCACGTGGACACGACATGGAAGTTCCGCGCGATGTACGCGTTCCGCGATCGCATGGCCGCCGAATCGGGCATGCAACTCCTCGTGCACCGCAATCCCGAAGCCGTGAAGCTCGGCATCAATCCGTTCACGCACGGCTCGTCGCTGCATACGGATGTCTGGAAGACGCAAGGGCTGAAGCAAGCGCTGGACGAATACGGCTTCGATCTCGCCTTCGGCGGCGCGCGTCGCGACGAGGAGAAATCGCGCGCCAAGGAGCGCGTGTTCTCGTTCCGCAGCGCGCAGCATCAGTGGGATCCGAAGAACCAGCGGCCCGAGCTCTGGCGCCTCTACAACGCGCGCAAGAACCGCGGCGAGAGCATCCGCGTGTTTCCGCTCTCGAACTGGACCGAGCTCGATATCTGGCAGTACATCGAGCGGGAGACCATCGACATCGTGCCGCTCTACTTCGCCGACGAGCGGCCGGTCGTCGAGCGCGACGGCGTCCTGATCATGGTCGACGACGAGCGCATGCCGCTGCGCGACGGCGAAAAGCCCGCGATGCGCCGCGTGCGCTTCCGCACGCTCGGCTGCTATCCGCTGACCGGCGCGGTCGAATCGGACGCCGACACGCTGCCCGCGATCATCCGCGAGATGGCGCTCTCGCGCACGACCGAGCGGCAGGGACGCATGATCGACCACGACGCGAGCGCGTCGATGGAGAAGAAGAAGAAGGAGGGGTATTTTTGATGGAGACGGGATTCGGGATTCGGGATTCGGGATGGGCGACGTGCGGCCGCCAAGCGCGCATCGCCGTCATCACGCGCGCCCCGAACAAAAATCACGCTTATCCGCGGACCTTCCCGAATCCCGAATCCCGAATCCCGGCTTCTCCCCCATGAACGCCGAACTTTATCCCACCTCCGACGCGATCGACGCGCCGCGCTCAAAGCCCGCGCAGAAGCTGGCAAGAACGTCTGGCTGTTGTGG
>CALFNI010000076.1 GCA_937902695.1 uncultured Rhodanobacteraceae bacterium | reverse complement strand
GGGCCGCGCGATCGACGAGACGCAGCTGCCGCTCCTGATGACGCGCACCGGCGATCAGCGCGCCGCAGTGCGCATCGACGCGGTCGTCGGCTCGCGCGAAATCGTCGTCAAGTCGGTCGGCCCGCAGATCAGCTCCGTGCCCGGCATCTTCGGCGCGACGATCATGGGCGACGGCTCGGTCGTCATGATTCTCGATCTCGCGCCGCTCGTGCGCCGCACGGCCGCGCTGCGTGCGCGCGCCGATGCCGGCATCGCCGTCGAGATGCCGGTGCATGCGCCGCCGCAGGCCTTGCAGGAGCAGCGCCGCCATCCGCTGATCATGGTCGTCGACGATTCGATCACGATGCGCAAGGTCACCACGCGCGTGCTCGAGCGCGCCGAGCTCGACGTGATCACGGCGAAGGACGGCCTCGACGCGGTCGAGAAGCTCCAGGAAAAGGTGCCGGACCTCATGCTGCTCGACATCGAGATGCCGCGCATGGACGGCTACGAGCTCGCGACGTACATGCGAAACGACGCGCGCCTCAAGGAAATCCCGATCATCATGGTGACATCGCGCACGGGCGAAAAGCATCGCCAGCGCGCGCTCGAAATCGGCGTCGAGCGCTATCTCGGCAAGCCCTATCAGGAAGCCGACCTGCTGCGCCACGTGCAGGAAATATTGAGAATGGATCGTGCCTAACCCCGAAGCCAACACCGCCGTCGCGCTGGTCTCCCAGGCGAGAGACCTCGGCCGTCATCTGCGCGACGCGCTGACCTCGATGGGCACGCCGATCGTCTACGAGGCGGCACCGTCGGATCTCGACCTCGCCGCGCTCGAGAGCTCGGGCGCGCGCGTCGTCGTCGTCAATCTCGATGCCGACGTCGAGGAGCACCTCGACGAGGTCTACGGGCTTCTCGAAGACGACCGCTATTGCGTCGTCTTCAACGACGCGTCGGCGTCAAGCTCGCTCTCGGGCTGGGATCAGGCGCGCTGGGCGCGTCATCTCGCCTCGAAGATCGTCGGCAACACGAACATCGATCCGCCCAGGCCCGAAGGCGCCGAGGCCGTGCCGGCCCCGCAGGCATCCGCCGTATCCGCCGAAGAGATCGAGCTCGCATCCGAGCCCGAGTCCGAAGACATCGAGCTCGCCTCCGCGCCCGATGCGGCGTACGACGCGCGGCTGCAGTCGATCATCGCGGGCGCGGCGGAATTGTCCGCGCACGACACGTCGAACGCGGCCGATCCACAGGGCCTGCTCGATTCGCGCTACGACGAGATGCACAAGCCGGTCACGGCCGATTTCCCGACGCCGACGCCGCCGCCCGACGACGGGTTCGATTTCTCGACGCTGGAAGCGCTGACGGCCGTGCCCGCGCCGCCGCCCGAATCCGCGGACGCCGCGCCGGAATTTTCGTCGGCATTCGCCGATGAAAGCATGCCGGCACCAGCGGCGACGGTCGAAACCGGCATCGAGGATTTCGCGTCCGACGTTGCCGACATCCCGTCGGCGCCGATCGCCGCATCCGCGTCGCACGTCGACGAGCCGTCGGAAGCGCCGATCGCCGACGACGATCTCTCCGCGTTCGATCTCGATGCGCTGGACAAGCTGTTCGATGCGCCGGAAACGCCCGCCGGCGTGCCGGAAACGTTCGACATCGATGTCGGCGATCTCGACGACGACGCACCCGATTCCGCCGCGGCGACGGCGAGCGATGCGCGCGCCGAGAGCCCGGTGAAACTGCCCGGCATTTCGCGCTTTTCGCTCGAAGACATCGACGTCGACGCCGCGCCCGCAACGCCGACGGCGAAGATCGCCGAGCCGTCGCTGCCGCCGCCCTCGACGCTGAAGCTCGCAGCCGCCGCCGACTGGTCGCTCGAGGACATGCTCGACGGCGATGCGCCGCCGCCCGCGGAAGTGCCGGTCGGCCGCGCCGATTTCGGCATCGAGAAGGTTTCGGCCGCCGAATATCTCGCGCCGTCGGAGGAGAACACGGCGCCGCCGCCGGAGCCCGAAGACGCGTTCTCGCTCGAGCTGATGCCGCTCGAGGAAGCGGTCGCGCCGCAGGCCGTCGAGCGCGAGCCGCACGAAGCGTGGCTCGATCCGGACAAGGTCGTCGTGCCGCCGAAGATCCGCAAGGTCTACGTGCTCGGCGCGTCGATCGGCGGTCCCGAGGCCGTGCGCGATTTCCTGTCCGAAATGCCGCGCGACGTCCCGGCGCTTTTCCTGCTCGCGCAGCACATGGGCGCCGAGTTCGTCGACCTCATGGCGCAACAGCTCGCGAAGGCGACGCCGCTGACCGTACGCACGCCCACGCACGGCGAGCGCGTCGGCCACGGCGACGTCGTCATCGTGCCGACGACGCACCGCCTGCAGGTCGACGTCGATGGCGTCGTGCTGCTCGAGCGCGTCAACAGCGACGGCGCCTACACGCCGTCGATCGATCGCGTGCTCCGCGACGCAGCCGATCGCTACGGCGCGGCCGCGAACGCGATCATCTTCTCCGGCATGACGACCGACGCCGTCGAAGGCGCGACCTATCTCGCCGCCAAGGGCGGCACCGTTTACGCGCAGCATCCCGATACGTGCGTCGTCAGCACGATGATCGACGGCGTCGTCGAAGCCGGTATCGTCAAGGTCCTCGGTGCGCCGAAGGAGCTCGCCGGGATCGTCAACGCGCAGACACCGAAGCAGAAGCGCTGAGGCCCCATCAATGCCCGACCTGCCACGCGAAATCCGCGGCGTCATGATCCCGGTCACCGGCGGCCGCGTGCTGCTGCCGAACGCCACCGTCGCCGAGGTCATCACCTACGCGCAACCCGAGCGCATCGCCAACGCGCCGCGCTGGCTGCTCGGCCGCCTCTCCTGGCGCGGCTGGCGGCTGCCGCTGTTCTCGTTTCCGATGCTGACCGGCGAAGTCGCC
>CALFNI010000075.1 GCA_937902695.1 uncultured Rhodanobacteraceae bacterium | reverse complement strand
AGACCGCGCGTTCGCGACATCCTCGCTGCGAGCTCGCCGCGCACGCGCTCGTGGCCGCACGCCTGCGAATAGGTCAGCAGCACGCGCCCCTTGTGTTCGATCGCCCGGCGGAACGCGCGTGCGAGCTGACGCGCGGGGAAGAGCCGCGCGTCCGGCAGGCCGCTCGACAGCATCAGCGCACCCGGCGGCAGCGGCTTCAGCTCGGGAATCCGCGGCAGCGGCGGCGCGACGGCGAACGTCGGTGCTTCGCTCGCGAGCGCGGCGGGCGGCATCGCGCGCGGCATCTGCTCGGCGACGAACGTGCCGCCGCCGACGCGCGTCAGGACGAGCCCCTCCGCGGCGAGCTCGTCGTAGCCCGCGACGACCGTGTTGCGGTTGAGCTCGAGCGATTCGGCGAGCTCGCGCGTGCCCGGCAGCGGTTCGCCGGGTTTCAGGCGCCCGCGCCGGATGTCGTCCGCGATCGCGCCCGCGAGCTGCAGGAACAGCGGCTGCCCGCGGCCGGGATCGAGCGGAACGCTGAGCTCCCATCGGCGCATGGCCGAAGAGACGCGACCGGACTACCGATCGTCGCAAAACCGGCGCTCCCGGCGATCGGCGGCGACGGCGACGCTGGCCGCGCACTTCGCCACCACCAGGAGAGAACGCCATGCAATCGATCTCACGCACGCTCCTCGCGGCCGCCTGCGCCGGCGCGATCGCCGCGCCGGCCGCCGCCGCCGAGGCGCCGCGGCATCACGACGCGCAGCGCTACACGATCACGGTCATGACATCGCTCGGCGGCACGAACAGCCGCGCGAACAGCCTCGACGATCTCGGCATCGTGGGCGGCTATTCGAAAGTGACCGGCAATGCCGTGCGCCACGCGACGATCTGGTCGCTGCGCGCGCCGCAGGCGCCGATCGACCTCTCGAGCCTCGGCGGCGCCGCCTTCAACAGCAGCGTCGCCTGGCCGGTCAAGAACAACGTCGGCCTGATCTCGGGGATCAGCGAGACCGGCGCCGTCAATCCGCTCGGCGAGACCTGGAGCTGCGGCTTCTTCTTCGCGACGAGCGGCAACGTCTGCTACGGCTTCGTGACGTCGGCATTCGATCCGCAGCACCGGCTCTTTGCGCTGAAGCCGCTCCCGGGCGGCATCAACAGTTACGCGACCGGCACGAACGACTGGGGCACCACGGTCGGCTGGGCCGAGAACGGCGTGCACGACACGACCTGCGCGAGCGATTCGGACCAGGTGCTGCAATTCCGGCCGGTCACCTGGTCGCTCGGCCAGGAACGCCCGCGCCGCCAGCTGCCGCTGATCGCGGGCGATACGTCCGGCGCCGCGACCGCGATCAACGACCGCAACCAGATCGTCGGCATCTCGGGCACCTGCGACCAGGCGGTCGGGCGGAAAACGGCGACGCACGCCGTGCTCTGGGAAAACGGCCATGCCACCGACCTCGGCAGTCTCGGCGGCACGGCGTGGAACACGCCGACCGCGATCAACGAGGCGGGCGACATCGTCGGTTTCGCCGGCACCGATCCGGCCGACGCGGACGGCAACTTCACGCACGCGTTCCTGAAGCGCCGCAACCACGCGATGCAGGACCTCGGCGTGCTGCCGGGCGACATCTCGAGCACGGCGACCGCGATCAATCTCGTGGGCCAAGTCGTCGGCTATTCGAACGATGCCGCCTTCAACACGCGCGCGGTCGTCTGGCAGAACGGCATGCCGGTCGATCTCGGCTCGCTTGCGCCCGACTTCGACGGCACGCTCGTGCTCGCGAACGACGTCAACGACTTCGGCGTCATCGCCGGCCGCGGGCTCGATGCGAGCGGCGCGATCATCGCCTTCGTCGCGACGCCGGTGCGTTGACAAAGCCCAACGGGAAGCAAATGAACGGCGCCGCAACCGCGGCGTCCAGCCCGTGCAAAAACCACAGTTTCAGCAACGTGTTCGCTCAGAGCGCGCCGCAGCGCGGAGGTATCGGCGGCGCAAGCTGCTTCAGCGCACGGTCAACGTGCGGCGAATACGGTCGACACTCAGAAGATTCTCGACGAGGAGCACAACGATGAAAGGCGAACTTCCGCTCGAGCGCCAGGCGGTACAGGTGCAGATCAACAACGGCGAGTGGCAGGCGGCCACCTACCAGGACGGACAATTCGTGGACCTCTACGGATTGCCGCTGGATCATCGCAACATCACCAGCTGGCGTCCGGCGGGCGGCAGCGCCAATGGCCGCGTCGCGCCGAATCGCACGCTGCGTTCCGAAACGCCGGCGCGCCCCAACTGAGCAAAGCGACACGTCGGATCGCCGCGAAGCCGAGCGCTTCGCGGCGATCGTTTCTGCGAATCAGCCTTTCTTCGTGCTCTTCGCTTCGCTCGCGGTTTTCGGCGGCTCCGCGACGCGGGCAGCGTCGCCATCGTGCACGCCGTCGGGCGGGCTCTGGATGACGCGATCGTCGGCCGCGAGGCCGGAGCCGATCTCGATCACCTGACCAAGGTCGCGCGCGATCGTCACCTGCTTCAGGCGGATCCTGTTTTCCTTGTCGAGCGTCGCCACGCGAAGCCCGTTCTTGTCGAAGAGGAGCGCGCTCGACGGGATGCGCAGCGCGGTCGCGTTGTGCGGAAGGCTGAGGCTCACGTTGGCAAAGCCGCCCGGAAGGAGATCGTTGTCCGCGTTGTCGACGCCGAGCTGCATCAGCGTCGAGCCCGATGACACGTTGACCGCCTGCGACGACGATTCGACGGTCGCCTCGAATTTCCTGCCGGGGCGCTCCGGCACCGTGATCGTCGCCTTCGTGCCCGGCGGAATGCTCGGCACGTAGGTCTGCGGCACGCTCACATAAACGCGCAGCTTCTTCGTGTCCGAGACGACGAAGAGCTCCTGGCCGGTGGTCCCGCCGACACTGATCAACGCGCCGACGTCGGTATTGCGCGCGGTGACGATCCCGTCGAACGGCGCCGTGATGCGCGCGAAACCTTTCAGCGTCTGCTCGCGGTCGACGTCGGCCTGCGACGCCTTCACGATCGCCTGCTTGGCCTTGTAGTCGCCGATCTTCTCGTCGACATCCTGCTTGGACACGGCGCCGGTTTTCAGGAGTTCCTGCCAGCGATTCGCGGTCGTCTGCGCGAGCGCGACGTTCGCCTGCGCGGTGGCGAGGTTCGCCTTCGACTGCAACAGCTCCTGATCGAGGTCGGGCGTCTCGATCGTCGCGAGCTCCTGTCCCGCCTTCACGGGCGAGCCGATGTCGACGCTCCAGCTCTTGAGATAGCCCGGCACGCGCGCGTAGAGCGACGCGCGCGAGTAGGCTTCGAGGCGGCCCGGCAGATCGAGCGTGCCGGCGTCGCCGGAGGACTGCGGCGGCGCGACGGCCACGGTCGGAACCGATTGCGCATCGGTCCATTCACGCAGCCGGGCATTGCCCGACGCACGCGTGACGAGGCCAACGACGACGATCGCGGCCGCGACGACGACGGCGATGATGCCGGCGATGCGCAGCCCCCTCACCGAAACGCTCGAACCCGTGGCGGTCGGCGTGGACGAATCAGACGGCATGATGGAGCTCTCCGACGGCGCCGCCCGGCACGGACTTCCTGCCGTGATTGCGGTGCACGATGCTGAAAACGACAGGAACGAACACGAGCGTGGCGGCCGTCGCGAAAATGAGGCCGCCGATGACCGCGCGGCCGAGCGGCGCGTTCTGCTCGCCGCCTTCGCCGAGCCCGAGCGCCATCGGCGTCATGCCGATGATCATCGCGAGCGCGGTCATCAGCACGGGACGGAACCGCACGAAGCCCGCTTCGAGCGCAGCCTTCGACGCATCGCCGAGCGCGTTGAGCCGTTCGCGCGCGAACGAGATCACCAGCACGCTGTTGGCGGTGGCCACGCCCATGCACATGATCGCGCCGGTCAGTGCCGGCACCGAGAGCGGCGTGTAGGTCGCGAACAGCATCCAGACGATGCCGGCAAGCGCAGCCGGCAGCGCGGTGACGATCACGAACGGATCCGCCCACGACTGGAAATTGACGACGATCAGGAGGTAGATCAGCACGATCGCGCCGAGCAGGCCGTACAGAAGGCCCGAGAACGACGTCTCCATCGTGCGCACCTGGCCGAGCAGCGCGACCGTCGAGCCCTTCGGCACGTCCTTGGCGGTGTCGGCGAGCACCTTGCGGATGTCGGCGGCGACGGCGCCGAGGTCGCGATCCTGCGCGGTGGCATGGATCTCGACCATCGGCTGGATGTCGTACTGGCTCACGATCGCGTTGCCGTTCGAGCGCGTGAAGTTCGCGATGCCGCCGAGCACCTGCTGCGACGCGGCGCCGGAGGAACCGTTGATCGGCATGTTCGCGAGCGCCGCCAGCGAATCGAGCCGGTACTGCGGCGTCTGCATGACGATCGGATACGAAACGCCGTTCTGCGGATTGAGCCAGTACGTCGGCGCGACCTGCGAGGAGCCGGCGAGGTTGACGACCATCGAGTTGGTGACGTCGCGCGTCGTCACGCCGACTTGCTGCGCACGCGTGCGATCGATGTCGACGTTGAACACCGGCGCCTGGCGCGACTGCTGGATGCGCGCATCGGCGACGCCGGCGATCGCGCGGATCTTCGGCAGGATCGTGTTCTCATAGTCGAGGCGGGAAACGAGATTCGCGCCGCGGATCTGTATGTCCACCGGCGCGGGCGAGCCGAAGTTGAGGATCTGGCTCACGATGTCGGCCGTCGGGAACGAATAGGTGACGCGCGGAAAGCGC
>CALFNI010000074.1 GCA_937902695.1 uncultured Rhodanobacteraceae bacterium | reverse complement strand
CGGCGTTCTGCTGCGTCGCCCGGTCGAACTCGGCGACGGCCATGTTGACGTGGCGTCCTAACTCGCCGGCGTCGCGATGAGGCGCCTCCGCCGCGCCGTGCGCGCCGCCGTGATGCATTCCCGGCATGGAATCGCCGGACATGTCCATTCCGGCCATCGCGTCGCCGCCCATATCGCCCATCATGTCGCGCATCGTCAGCAAGGGTCGTGGATCGGGCGACGGCACGTCGGCTTCAAGACCCGTGCGTGGCGTCAGCGTGCCGCACGCGTAACCGGAGCGATCCATCGACTGCGCGAAGATCGTGTAGGCGCGATCGTCGCTCGGCTGCACGATGACGTCGTAAGTCTCCGCGGGTCCGATCCGGAACTCGTCGATGCTGACGGGCTCGATGTCCTGTCCGTCCGTCGCGACGACCGTCAGCGACAACCCCGGAATCCGCACGTCGAAGAACGTCATCGACGCGCCGTTGATGAAACGCAGCTTCACGCGCTCGCCGCGCGCGAACGGCGCGGTCCAGTTGCGCGCCGGCGTCGCGCCGTTCATGAGATACGTATACGCGGCGGCCGAAACGTCGGCGAGATCGGACGGATCCATGCGCATCTGGTTCCACATGCGCCGCGATGCGAGCGCAGCGTTCACACCCTCCTGGCTCACGTCGCGCAGGAAATCGCCGGCCGTCGGCTTGCCGTAGTTGTAATAGTTGCTTTGCTTCTTGAGCGTCGCGTAGATGCGCTCAGGATCGGCGTCGGTCCAGTCCGACAGCAACACCACGTGCTCGCGATCGGCCGGAAAGCGCTCGCCGTCGCGCGGCTCGACGACGATCGGGCCGTAGAGACCGATCTGTTCCTGAAACCGCGAATGGCTGTGATACCAGTACGTGCCCGACTGGTTCACCGTGAAACGGTACGTGTACGTCTCGCCTGGCGCGATGCCCATGAAACTCAGGCCCGGCACGCCGTCCATGTCGGCGGGCAGGATGATGCCGTGCCAGTGGATCGAGCTTCGCACCGGCAGCGCGTTGCGAACGCGCAGCGTCACGGTGTCGCCCTGACGCCAGCGCAGCAGCGGCGCCGGCAGCTGGCCGTTGACGACGGTCGCGCGCCGCGTCGAGCCGGTGAAATTGACCGGCATCTCGCCGATCGTGAGATCGAACTCGCGACCGCTCAGCACACCCCGATTCGAGGCGATGCCGTCGTCGGCGCCGAACAACGGCCGCGCGACGCCCAAGCCGGCCGCGACGCCGCCGCAGGCGAGGCCCTGCACGAAACGCCGGCGCGACGCGCTGAATCGCGCATTCGCAGCGTGGAATGTCATGGGTAGTGCTCTAGGGATCGGCGACGACGAGGCGCCGCATCGAAGCGACCGCCGGCATTCGCATGCGGCGGACCGGACGCGTGAGCGCGCGTCAGGCGATCGGTGGCCTCAACAGCGGCGCTTCGATCGCGGTGCCGGGCCGCGGTGGCGCGATCGCGAAGATGCGCGTCGACGGCATCGACAGCGCCGGCGGCATCGCGAGCACGAGCGCGTCGCACGCGTGCATGCACGCGCAGGCGTTGCCGCAGCACGGGCAGTCCGCGCCGTGGCCCGGAGGGGTGTCATGCGTCGCGGGCGAAGCCGTCGCGCCGTGATCGGCACAATGAGTCTGCGACGGGTGCTGAATGGCCGCATCGGCGCTTCCGCTTGCGTGCGCCGTGCGCTCCGCCAGCGGCATCGCAGCGGCCATCGCGTTCGTCACGGCCAGCAGCAGCGCCAGCGCGCAGACGAGCATGCGCGCGGCCCGCGAGCGCGCGATGCGTCGCAGATCGAGCGGGAAGCTGGTAAAAAGCATGTTCACGGGCCGCATGTTACGCGGCGTCCGTGAGGCGCGCAAAGCGGCTCGCACCGCCGCGCGCGCTGCACGGTCCAATCCGCCCCTGACGTGCGAAGCCGATGAACTATCGCCACGCCTTCCACGCCGGCAACTTTGCCGATGTGTTCAAGCATTCGATCCTGCTCGGCCTGCTCGAAGCGCAGAAGCAGAAGCAGAGCGCGTTCTGCTACTTCGACACGCACGCCGGCCGCGGCCGCTATGACCTGCGCAGCGAGGAGGCGGCGAAGACGCGCGAATACGCCGGCGGCGTGCAGCGCCTCCTGACCAGCACCCGCCTGCCGACCGCGCTCCACATCTATGTCAATCTCGTGCGCGCGCTGAACGCGGGACAAGGCAGCGAGCTTGCCGTCTATCCGGGCTCGCCGCTGCTCGCGAGCCTCGTCATGCGCGAACAGGACCGCGCGATCGCGTGCGAGCTGCAGCCGGACGAAGCCGCCGCGCTGAAGGCGCTGTTTCGCGGCGATGCGCGCTTCTCGATCCACGAGCGCGACGGCTACGAAGCGTTGAAGGCGCTGACGCCGCCGAAGCAGAAGCGCGGCCTCGTGCTGATCGATCCGCCGTTCGAGGCGCAAGCCGGCGAGTTCCTGCAGATCGAAGCCGCCCTCGCCGGCGCGCTCGCGCGCTGGCCGAACGCGACGTATGCGGTGTGGTATCCGATCAAGCTCCGGCAGCACATCGTGCCGTTCCATCGCTGGATCGCCGAGCGGAGCGGCGCGACGAGCGCGCTGGTCGCCGAGCTGCTGCTGCATCCGGACAACTCGGCGCTTCGGCTCAACGGCTGCGGGATGGCGATCGTCAATCCGCCGTGGAAGTTCGATCGGCAGCTCGATGAGTTGTTGCCAGTCCTGCGCGAGTTGCTGGCGCAGAGCCGCTACGGCGCACAAAAGCTCGAGTGGTTAAAGGCCGCATGAATATTTCCCTTCTCCCGCATTTGCGGGAGAAGGTGCCGGCAGGCGGAGGAGGGCAAGCTGGGTTCGGTCGAACCAAGTGCCGCCCTCACCCTAGCCCTCTCCCGCAAGCGGGAGAGGGGATTGGAGCGAGCGGTCGGGGTTACGGCGCGTCGAACCCGTCCTCGAAGATCACATCCGGATTCGTGCCGCTGACCGTCAGCGTCACCGCCACGGGCACGAACGCCTGCACCGGATCCGACGTCGAAACGCAGACCCACGCCGTGTATTCGCCGTCATCGAGCGCGCTCGCATCGGCGCTCACCTGCACGTCCTGCGACGCACCCGCCGCGACGCTGCCGTCGATCGGCATCGCATCGAGCCACGCCGCATCGGCCGGCGCACCGCACGTCGCATCCGCCGCCTCGTAAATCGAAAACGCGAGCGTGCTGCCGGCATCGCCGACGTTCGCGATCCCGATCGGCTGCATGTCCGACGTCCCCGGCGCCAGCGAGAACGACAGCGCACCCGGCGAGACCTGCGCCGCCGGCACCGGCGTCGCGCTCGCGGACGAGAACACGTACGCGGCACCGCGAAAGTCGCCGGCGACCGGTGCCGATTCGGCCCCGACGATCGCCGTGTCGCTCTCGACCGCAACGCCGATGCCGAACTCGCCGCCCATCGTTGCCGTATCGGGAAAGAGCTTCGCCGCTTCGCTCCACGTGCCGGCGCCACGCGTGAAGATGTAGGCCTCGCCTTCGTTCTCTGTGCCGCCTGCGTCGGCGAACAGCGCGCCGACCGCGGCCGTGTCGCCCGACACGGCAACCGAGAATCCGAACTCGTCGCCGAAGAACGCGTCGTCGGAAACGAGCTTGCCCTCTTCGCTCCAGGCATCGCCGCTGCCGACGAACGCGTACGCCGCGCCCTGCCCCGAGTACACGACATCGGCATAATGCGCGCCGACGACGGCCGTGCCGGCATCGAGCGCGACCGAGACGCCGAACTCGTCGAACGCGGCACCGTCGCTGGCGGTGAGCTTGGTCTTGAGGCTCCACGCATCGGCGCTTCGCGCGAAGACGTACGCCGCACCCTGATAGCCGTTCGCGCCGATCTGCGCCGATGGCGAGCCGAAGATCGCGATATCGCCGTCGACCGCGAGCGAAAGGCCGAAGCGGTCCGAGGCCGCGCCATCGTCGGCCGCGAACGTCGCCTGATAGGCCCAGCCGGTGCCCGCGCGCGTGAACGCATACGCCTTGCCCTGGCTGGCGTTCGCGAACGGCGCGCCGACGAGCACGGTGTCGCCGTCGATCGCGACCGAGAAGCCGGCTTCGTCGAATGCCGCGCCGTCGTCGGCCGCGAGCTTGGCCTGCTCGGTCCACGTGTCGCCCGAGCGCACGAACACGTACGCCGCGCCGTGCCCGTCGATGCCGTCGATCGCCGCGAACCGCGCGCCGACCACGATCGTGTCGCCCGAGATCGCGGCCGCGAAGCCGAACTCGTCGCCGGCGGCGCCATCGGGCGCGGTCAGCTTCGCCTGCTGCGTCCAGGTGTCGCCCGAGCGCACGAAGACATACGCGGCGCCCTCGCTCTCGGCGCCATCGATGTCCGCGCCGGCCGCGCCGACGACCACCGTGTCGCCGTCGAGCGAGACCGAGCGGCCGAGATAGTCGCTGCCGGCGCCGTCGGACGCCGTGAGCTCGGCGCGGAGCGTCCAGTCAATGTCCCAGGGCGCCGCCGCCGCGGGTGGAACGAAAGCAAGCGCACCGAGCGCGATCCACGCGCCCGAAACCGGTAAGGTCATCGGAGTCTCCGTCGGCAAACGCGCAAGATCGCGATCGCGGCGCCGCGCGGTCACTCCGAAGTCATTGCATTGGCGTTACGAAAAGTTTTCGAAGCGGATCACGCCGACGGCGGCGCGCGCAGTGCGGACGGAATCTCGCGCTCGCCCGCGAGCTCCTTCGAGCGCGTGAGCGCTGCCGACC
>CALFNI010000073.1 GCA_937902695.1 uncultured Rhodanobacteraceae bacterium | reverse complement strand
CTCGCTCGTCAAGCATCTTGACGTAGCCGCCGAGCGGGATCGCGGCGATCGCGAACTCGGTGCCATGGCGGTCGTAGCGCGACCACCGCGGCTTGCCGAAGCCGATCGAAAAGCGCAGCACCTTGACGCCGCAGCGGCGCGCGACGACGAAATGGCCGAACTCGTGAAACGTGACCAGCACGCCGAGCGTGACGATCAGCCACCAGACGGACCCAAAGACTTCACTCATGCAACGTTTCCGGCGATTCGTTCGTGGCTTGGACCACGCCCCTCGCCGACGCGTTCGCCCGGCCGCGAGGCCGGCGAGCAGGAATCGTGCGGTGCAACGGTCAGTCCTTCGCCGAGGCGATGATACGTTGAGCCACCCGACGCGCAGTTAAATCAGCGTCAATCACGCCGGCGAGAGTCGCGACGTCCGATGCCGGGGCCATTTCCATAGCGTTTTCAATGACCTGCGGAATGGCGAGGAAGGGCAGGCGGCCAGCGAGGAATGCGGCCACCGCTTCCTCGTTCGCGGCGTTCAGCGTGATCGGCGCGCTGCCGCCCGCGGCGAGCGCCCCGTATGCGAGATCGAGGCATGCGAACGTCTCGCGATCGGGCGCTTCGAAGTCGAGCCGCGCGATGCGGAGCAGGTCGAGCGCCGCGACGCCGGCATCGATGCGCTCGGGCCACGCGAGCGCGTAGGCGAGCGCCGTGCGCATGTCGGGATTGCCGAGCTGCGCGAGCACCGAGCCGTCGGCGTACTCGACCATGGAATGCACGATGCTCTGCGGATGCACGACGACCTCGATGCGCTCGGCCGGCGCATCGAACAGGAAATGCGCCTCGATGACTTCGAGCCCCTTGTTCATCAGCGTCGCCGAATCCACCGAGATCTTGCGGCCCATGCGCCAGTTCGGATGCGCGCAGGCCATGTCGGGCGTGATCGCGTCGAGCGACTCCATCCGCCGGCCGCGGAACGGACCGCCCGACGCGGTCAGCACGATGCGCCGCACGCCGGCGGCATCGAGGCCCGCGCGCGCCGGCGGCAGGCACTGGAACACCGCGTTGTGCTCGGAATCGATCGGCAGCAGCTCGCCGCCGCCCGCGTCGAGCGCGGCACGCAGCAGCGGGCCCGCCATCACGACAGCTTCCTTGTTGGCGAGCAGGAGGCGCTTGCCGGCGCGCGCGGCCGCGAGCGTCGATTCGAGCCCGGCTGCGCCGACGATCGCGGCGATGACGGTGTCGCAGGCAGCGTCGGCCGCGGCTTCGATCAGCGCTTCGGCGCCGGCGGCGACGCGTATCGGGAGATTCGCTGCGCGCAGGCGCTCGCGAAGCTCCGCCTCGAGCGACGCATCCGCGATGACCGCGAGCGCAGGATTGAAGCGCGCGCAAAGCTCGGCAAGCGCCGCGACGTTGCGATGCGCGGCGAGCGCCCCGACGCGAAAGCGGTCGGGATGCCGCGCGACGACGTCGAGCGCGCTCGCCCCGATCGAGCCGGTGGCGCCGAGCACTGCGATCGTCCTCATGGCGCGAAGGCGAGATCGAGCAGGGCCTTGCCGAGCGCGAACACGGGCAGCGCGGCGAATACGCCGTCGAGACGATCGAACATGCCGCCATGACCCGGGAACAGGTTTCCGGAATCCTTGACCCCGGCCTGCCGCTTGACGAGGCTTTCGAAGAGATCGCCGATCACCGACGCGACGACGGTCAGCAGCGCGAGTGCGATCAGCGCGACCAGCGCGATGCCGCGCAGATCGAGCAGCCAGCCGGCGACGGCCGCGATCAGCGCACCGCAGCCGAGCGCACCGTACACGCCGGCGATCGTCTTGTTCGGGCTGATCTGCGGGGCGAGTTTCGCCTTGCCGAAACGCTTGCCGGTGAAATACGCGGCCGTGTCGGCGCCCCAGACAAGCACGAGCGCGAGCAGTGCCCAGGCCGGTCCGCGGTGCGGCTCGGCGTGCAGCTTGCTGAGCGCGATCCACGCCGGAATCGTCGCGAGGAGGCCGGCGAGGAACTTGATCGCGCTGTTGCCACGAGTCGGCGCCGCGCCGAACGAGAAGTTCCTGAGCCACAGCGTCGCGACGAGCCACCAGGCGACGCCCGCGGCGATGAGATACCACGCGAGCGGCTCGTTGCGCAGCCACCAGAGCGCCACGAGCAGCAGCACGACGATCGCGACGGCCGCCGAGCGCAGCGGCCGCGAGGTGAAGCCGGCCATGCGCGTCCACTCCCAGAGACCGATCACGACCGTCAGCCCCGTGAACACCGAGAGCGCCGATGTCGGCAGCAGCAGCACGATGGCGACGCCGATCGGTGCGAGAACGAGGGCGGTGATCGTGCGCTGCTTCAGCATCCTCAGCTCGCCGCCTTGATCTGTGCGGAGGTCAAACCATAGCGCCTTTCGCGCCGGGCGAACTCGGCGAGCGCGCCGGCCAGCACGTCGGCGTCGACATCGGGCCACAGCGCCTCGGTGAAGTAGAGCTCGGCGTAGGCGACCTGCCAGAGCAGGAAGTTGCTGATGCGCTGCTCGCCGCCGGTGCGGATGAAGAGGTCGACGGCCGGAAGATCGGCGAGACAGAAAAACGGCGCGAGCGACTGCTCGGTGATGTCCTCGGCGCGAAGGCGTCCCGCGGCGACTTCGAGCGCGGCGCGGCGAGCCGCATCGGCGATGTCCCAGCGGCCGCCGTAATTGACGGCGATGTTGAGCTTCAGCTTCGCGTTCGCGCCGGTTTTCGTCATCGCGTTCTGCATGCGCTCGCGAAGCTCGGGCTGGAACGCCGAGAGATCGCCGACGAACGCGATGCGCACGCCGTTCTCGTGCAGCTCGTCGACCTCGCGATCGAGCGCCTTGAGGAAGAGCTGCATCAGGGCGCCGACTTCGCTCTGCGGCCGGTTCCAGTTCTCGCTCGAGAACGCGAACAGCGTCAGCGCCTCGACGCCGCGGCGAAGGCAGAACTCGACGGCCGCGCGCACGGCCTTCTGGCCTTCGCGATGCCCGAAACTGCGCGGGCGCCGGCGCCGCTCGGCCCAGCGTCCGTTGCCGTCCATGACGATCGCGATGTGGCGCGGGATGCGCGGTGCGGATTCGGGGTCCATGCGGGTCTTGTCGGGACGGCGGCAGCGATGCGTCGGATCGAAGTCGCAGGGGCGGCGACTACATCGCCATCAGCTCGTCTTCCTTCAGCTTGACGACGCCGTCGACATCCTTGACGAACTTGTCGGTCAGCTTCTGGATCTCGTCCTCGGCGCGTGTGTTCTCGTCCTCGGTGATCTTCTTTTCCTTGAGAAGCTCCTTGACGTGATGCAACGCATCGCAGCGCACGTTGCGCACGGCGACCTTCGCGTTCTCGCCTTCGTGCGAGACGTGCTTGGAAAGCTCCTTGCGGCGCTCCTCGGTCAGCGGCGGCAGGTTGATGCGGATCACGTTGCCGACCGTCGTCGGCGTGAGGCCGAGATCGGAGGCGAGGATCGCCTTCTCGACCGGGCCGACCAGGTTCTTCTCGTACGGCGTGATCGTGATCGAGCGCGCGTCGGCGATCGCGACGTTCGCGACCTGCATCACCGGCGTGTCGGTGCCGTAGTAATTGACCTTGAGCGGCTCGATCAGCGCGGTCGACGCGCGGCCGGTGCGCAGGCGCTGCAGGTCGTGCTTGAGCGCGTCGACGCTCTTCTGCATGCGCGTCTGCGCGTCCTTCTTGATGTCGTTGAGGTTCTGCATGCGCGGCCACCGGTTCAACCTGCGAGTGGCCGGCGAGTATAGCAGCGGGGTTGCGGGCGGCGGGCCGGCCTCGTCGGGCCGCAATGCTGCGCCGCGGCGCGGCGTCGGGAGCCGCGCTCAGTTGACCAGCGTGCCGATCCGCTCGCCGCGCATGATGCGCATCAGGTCGCCTTCGACCGACATGTTGTAGATGCGCAGCGGGATCCTGTGGTCGCGGCACAGCGAGATCGCGCTGGTGTC
>CALFNI010000072.1 GCA_937902695.1 uncultured Rhodanobacteraceae bacterium | reverse complement strand
GTCGGCGGCGAACGGGTCGAGCCTCGGCGCCGGCGCCATCGGCGGCGGCGTGCTGCTGCTCTGCCTGATCGGCCTCGTCATCATGCTCGCGATCTACGCGCTGCAGTTCTTCGCGATCCCGCGCGTGATGCTCGACGGCGTCGAGCCCTTCGCGGCGATGAAGGAAAGCTTCTCGGCGTGCCTTGCGAACATCGGCGCGTTTCTCGTCTTCGGCGTCGTTTTTTCGGTGCTCTGCTGCGTCGCGGCGATGGTGCTGATCTGGATCCCGATCATCGGCTGGATCGTGATGGCGGGCGTCGGCACGGTGATCCTCGGCGCGGCGCTCTTCGTCGCCTGGCGCCAGGTCTATGCGGGTGCCGCGGCCGCGACGAGCGCGATGCCGCCGCCACCGGCGCCGCAAGCACCTCCGCCGCAGCCCTAGGCGGTCGGCGGCGTCGAATCGGTTGCGCCCGCCTCGGGCGGGCGCGCGAGGAAGCGCGCGGCGAAGATGCCGAGCTCGTAGAGCGCGATCATCGGAATCGCGAGCATCATCTGCGAGAGCACGTCGGGCGGCGTCAGCACGGCGGCGACGACGAACGCACCGACGATCGCGTACGCGCGGCTCTTCCTGAGCTGCTCCGGCGTCACGACGCCGAGCGTCACCAGGATGATCAGCACCACCGGCAGCTCGAAGCAGAGTCCGAAGGCGAGGAACAGCACGAGCACGAAATCGAGATAGTGTCCGATGTCCGGCATGACCGCGACGCCGGCGGGCGCGACGCCCGTCAGGAACGCGAATACGGCCGGCAGCACCAGGAAATACGCAAACGCGCAGCCCACATAGAAAAGCACCATCGCCGACAGCAGGATCGGCAGCGCAACGCGTTTCTCGTGGCGATAGAGCCCCGGCGCCACGAACGCCCAGAGCTGGTACAGCACGAACGGCATCGCGATGATCAGCGCCACGAAGAACGCGAGCTTGATCGGCGTCAGGAACGGCGAGGCGATCTCGGTCGCGATCATCGTGCCGCCTTGCGGCAGATGCTTGATCAGCGGCATCGCGAGCCAGCCGTAGAGCCTGTTCGCGATCGGGATCAGCGCGACGAGCACGATCAGCACCGCGGCGACAGCCTTCAGCAGCCGCTCGCGAAGCTCGATCAGATGCGACAGGAACGACTGTTCGCTGCCGCCTTCGGAATCACTGGCCGCCATGCGAGGACGAGCCCGGCGTCGTGGAGTTCTTCTCGATGTCGCTCGCGGCGGACTGCACTTCGCCGCGGACATCGGCCGCGGCGCGGCGCGCCTCGTCGAGATTCTTCTTGATGTCCTCGGCGGCGAGCTCGCGTTCGATCTCGACCCTGACGCTCTGCCAGCTCGCGCGCGCGCGGCGCACGAGCGCGCCCAGCGTGCGCGCGACGCCCGGCAGGCGCTCGGGCCCGAGGACGAGCAGCGCGACCACCGCGATCAGCGCGATCTCGCCGAAACCGACTTCGAACATGGCGCGCTCAGGATTCGGCGCGCTCGGACTTCGTTTCGCCCGGCTGCGGCTGGGGCTGCGAGGGCGGCGGATCGGCCTTGAGCTGCGGCTGCGCTTCGCCGTCCTGCATGCCCTTGCGGAACCCCTTGATCGCCGAGCCGAGGTCCTCGCCCATGTTGCGCAGGCGCTTCGTTCCGAAAATCAGCGCGACGATGACCAGCACGATGAGCCAGTGCCAGATGCTGAAACCACCCATGATGCGATCCTCGAGAGTGCGGCGAACCGGAGAGTACGCCGGGGCGTGAGGCCCTACGAGTGAAAAAGCTCACCCGGTCAGCCGCTTGTCCGACACCTTCGGCGTCACTCGCCCTTGTCTTGAGTGTACTCCTCCAGCCGGTCGCGGAAATCGACCACTGGATTGGGCACGCCGGTGACGCCGCCCTCGAAGATGCGGCGCGGCGTCACGCCTTCGCCGTAGACAGCCTGGTTCGCGTCGTTGTCGATCGTGATCGCCGAGCCATCGAGCGAGGCGCCGGCGAAGAGGCCCCGGGCGCGCGAGTACGAATAGATTTCTGCATGGAGCTGCGCGTCGGTCGAGGCCGTCGCCGAGCGGCCGACCGGGCCGGCCGCCGCGGACGCATCGGCGCCGAGCGTGAACTTGCCGTGCACGATCGAATCGACGCCGCGCTGCGTGCGGAACACCAGCACGACATCGGTCGACGAAACGCCGGCCTGGAAGCCGATGCTGCCGCCGGTGAGGGCGATGAAGCTCGGGTTCGACCAGGTGCCGTCGCGCGTCTTCACCGAGATGAGGCCGTCGCCGTGCCGGCCGCCGACGACGAGGCCGGCCTTGATGACGTCCGGGATCACGGCGATCGCATGCGCGTTCTGCAGCAGATCCTTCGGGATCGCCTTGTCCGGCGCCATCATGATTTCCTTCAGCACGCGCACGGCGTTCTCGGCGCGCTTGTTCTCTTCCTCGCCGGCCTGCGCGGACAGCGTCGTCATCGTGAGCAGCGCGAACGCAATCGCGAGCAGGCGGAATTTCATGGATTCACTCCAGGCGAGAGGGGGCAACGTTAAGCTAGCAGCTCGACCTGAGCTGTCGATGAAGCAGGCGCGTCCGTGGGACGCGATGCGGGAATAAACCTAGCGCAGGCCGCGACGGCGGAGCGCAGCACCGGCGGCGGCGACGAGCAGCCCCGCGAGCGCGAGCAGCCACGGCGGCGTGCCGACCGGGGCGGCAGCGGCCGGAACCGAGCCGAGCGTGCAGCGCGGCGGACCGATCGCGAAGCCTTTCATGCCGATGTGGTCCAGCGATGCCGGACCCGTGATCGGCCCGATGAACGTGATCTTGCCGGTCGCTTCGTCGATGCGCGCGAGATCGCTCCAGTCCGCGATCTGGTCGGCGCCCGGAGCCGGCGGCACATAGTTGATCGCCGCCCAGAGCACGCCGGCGTCGTCGTAGCTCATCGACACCGAGTTGATCCAGCGATCGTCGCCGAAGCTGCCGATCGCGGTCGCGGCGCCGGTGCGCGTATCGATCCGGTAGAACGTGTTGTCGCCGCGGCCGCCGGCGCCGTACATGACGTTGCCGTGCGCGACGAGGCCGGTGATCAGATGGCCGGGGGCGCCGACGAGCGTCGTAGCGCCGTTCGAGGGATTGACGGTCCAGAGCTTGTTCGCGACGGCCGAGACGAGCCAGGGCGTGCCTTCGCAGTCGAACGTCATGCTGAGATCGAGCGCGTCGTTGCGTTGCGGATCGCCCTGGCCGCTGAGGCCGAGCGAGCCGACCGGCGTCCCAGCGCCGGTGGCCGGATCGATGCGCGCCAGCGCGCCGAAACCGCCGGCGATGGCATACAGCACGCCGTCGGGCGAGAAGCTGAGGCCGCTGAGGTTGGCGATCGGGACGCCGCCGTAGGTGCCGGCCGTGCCGATCTCGGTCGCGGTGTGGCTCGCGATATCGATGCTGTAGAGGGTGTCGTACGCCTGTCCGTAGGCGACCTCACCCGCGCCCGCTGCGGACGCGGAAAGGGCAAGCATCCCTGCTGCGACGAGGCAGGCAAGTGTGCGCATGGCGGCGTGTTATCGTTATAGGTAATCGTCGGCTTCGCGGTGGTCCGCGATAGCCGATCCGAGCATAGCAAGCAATTTCGGACCCTACAAACCAGCCTGTGGCCGCGCCGTGACGCCCGTCGCGAGATGCATCGCGGGCTGATTCCCGAGCTCGCCCAGGCGCGATCCCCGCCCATGCCCGCCTATTTCGGACAGGCCGACTACCGCCACGGCAGCCCGGCAGCCGCCGGCGTCCTCCTCGTCAACCTCGGCACGCCCGAGGCGCCGACGCCGAAGGCGGTCCGCGCCTACCTCGCCGAGTTCCTCTCCGACCCGCGCATCGTCGAGGCGCCGCGCTGGCTCTGGTGGCTCGCGTTGCACGGCGTGATCCTTCGCGTGCGGCCGGCTCGCTCGGCGAAGCTCTACCAGACGATCTGGACGCCGGCCGGCTCGCCGCTCCTGACCGGCACCGAGGCGCTCGCGGCCGCCTTGCAGAGCTCGATCCGCCAGCAGCGGCCGGGGCCGATCCTCGTCCGCACGGCGATGCGTTACGGCACGCCCTCGATCGCCGCGGCGCTTGGCGAGCTTTCGAAGGCCGGCCTGCGGCGGCTGATCGTGCTGCCGCTGTTTCCGCAGTATTCGGGAACGACGACCGCGTCGGCGCTCGACGCGGTCTCCGCCGAGCTCGCCCGCTGGCGCTGGGTGCCTGACCTTCGCTTCATCGCCGATTACCATGCGGAACCGCGCTACATCGAAGCGCTCGCGCGGAGCGTGGAGGCGCACTGGCAGGCCCACGGCCGTGCCGAGCGGCTCGTGCTGTCGTTCCACGGCATTCCGCAGCGCTACTTCAGGAACGGCGATCCGTACTTCTGCCAATGCCAGGCGACCGCGCGCGCGCTGCGCGAGCGGCTCGATCTTCGCGAGGACGACGTCATCGTCAGCTTCCAGTCGCGCGTCGGCCGCGAGCCGTGGCTTGCGCCGTACACCGACGAGGTCTTCCGCAAGCTCCCGGGCCAGGGCGTCCGGCGCGTGCAGGTGCTCTGTCCCGGATTTGCGGTCGACTGCCTCGAGACCCTCGAGGAGATCGCGATCCGCAATCGCGAATACTTCCTCGCCGCCGGCGGCGAGCGCCTGGAATACATCGCAGCGCTGAACGCGGGCGCCGATCATGTCGCCGCGCTCAGCGAGCTCATTCTCCGCAACGGCCAGGGCTGGCCCGAGTTCGATCCGGCCTGGGACGCCGCGCGCGTCGGCGCGCAGCGCACGGCCGCGCAAGGCCGCGCCGAACGCATGCGCGATGCGCGCTGAGGAATTGCGGATCGAGCGTGCGGATCGCACGCTCGCGGCGCTGGCCTGGGGCGATCCCGCGCAGCCGCCGATGCTGGCGCTGCATGGATGGCTCGACAACGCCGACAGATTCGCCTCGATCGCGCCGTTGCTCGCGAAAGATCGCTACGCCGTGGCGATCGACCTGCGCGGGCACGGACGTTCCTCGCATCTGCCCGCCGGCGCCTGGTCTCCCTCCGTCGACTACTTCGACGACCTGCGCGCGACGCTGGATCACTTCGGCTGGGCG
>CALFNI010000071.1 GCA_937902695.1 uncultured Rhodanobacteraceae bacterium | reverse complement strand
GTCGGCGATCGGAGCGAGATCGGGAACGGCGAATGCTTCGAGCACGACGATCGCGAAACCCGCGCCGCTGACGATCTCGCGTCCGAGCTCGTCGATGCTGTTGCACACGAACGTGGCGTGACCGGCTTCGTTGAGGATCAACGTCGCGATCTGCGCATCCCGCCCGAAAGGCGCGAGGATGAGTGCCCGCTCCGACAGCGGACCGCCAAGCGGCATGTCAGGTCCTCTTGGGGGGCGGCAGGGAATCGCCGGTAAAGGTCGGCACGCCGGCCAGGACGCCCGTGAATGCCGAGAGAGGTTCGCCGACCTTGATGCCGCCCGCTCCGATCGTGAACTCGCGGATCGTCGTCTCGTGCATGCCGGCGCGTTTCTTGACGACAGAAACGGCGCGCCGCACCTCTCCCGCCGCTTCGAAGTAGCGCAGCAGGATGACCGTGTCGGCGAGATAGGTGATGTCGACCGGCGCATCCATCGTGCCGACGATGCCGTGCTGCGCGACCGTCATGAAGGTGCTCGCGCCGCGCCGGTTGAGGTATTGCAGCAGCTCATGCATATGCAGGATGAGCGAGTTTTCCTCCGGCATGGCCGCGCGATAGCCGTTGATGCTGTCGATGATGACCTCGGTAATGCCGTTCGAATCGACCAGCTCGCGCGCGCGGTATGCGAACTCGCCCGGCGTGACCTGCGCCGCGTCGACCTGCTCGATGAAGAGGAATCCATCCTCGATGAACTTTTCGAGATCCATGTCGAGCGCGTGGGTACGGTCGAACAGGAGATCGATTTCCTCGTCGAACGCGAACATCGCAACCCGCTGCCCGCGCTTCATCGCAGCGATGGCGAAGCTGAGGGCGATGAGCGATTTGCCCGTCCCCGCCGGACCCAGTATCAGCGTGCTCGAACCTTTCTCGACGCCCCCGCCGAGCAGCGAATCGAACGCCCGATTCCCGGTCGAGAGTTTCGTGCGCTCGTAGCGCGTGTGGTGTTCGAGGGCGACCAGGCGCGGATACACGTGCACGCCGCCGCGCTTGATGACGAAGTCGTGGTATCCGCCGCGGTAATGCTGCGCGCGATATTTGGAAATCCGCAGGCGCCGACGTCCCGCGCCGTAGTCGGGCGCGATCTCCTCGAGTCGGATCACGCCGTGCGCAATGCTGTGCACGGTCTTGTCGCCCGTCTCGCCGGTCAGATCGTCGAGGAAAAGGACCGTGACGTGCTGTCTTGAGAAGTAATGCTTGATCGCCAGAATCTGGCGCCGGTAGCGCAGCGAGCTTTGTGCGAGCAGACGGATCTCCGACAGGCTGTCGAGCACGATCCGGTCGGGCTTCACGCGATCCACGGCCTCGAAGATCTGCCGCGTGGTTTCGCCGAGCTCGAGGTCTGCCGAGTGAAGGAGGCTCTGCCGTTTCTCGTCGGCCAGCGCGCCGTCGGGCGGCGCGAGCTCGTGAATGACGACCGAGTCGGGCAATGTCCAGCCGTGCGAAGCGATGGTCTGGCGCAATTCCTCCTCGGTCTCCGAGAGCGAGATATAGAGGCAGCGCTCGCCGCACCGGGCGCCTTCCAGCAGGAACTGAATCGCGATTGTGGTCTTGCCGGCTCCCGGCTCGCCCTCGAGGAGGAACATGTGACCACGCGAGAGTCCGCCTTGCAGTACATCATCCAGACCGCTGATGCCGGTCAGGGCCTTCACGTCGGCACTCGTGTCGGACATTGCGACCACCTTGGGTGATGCAGCCCGCGGACTATAGCGCGGCCCTCCATGCTCGACACGGACGCGCGGTACCGCGGCTGCAGGCTAGGTTCGAGGCTGAGCGGACGCGACAGTTCCCGCGCGGCGTCAACACAGTCCGCAGCAACTCAGCGCGTACGATTCCGCCGGCATGCGCAGCGCCGGGAAATCGAATATCTGCGGTCTGCGCCCGGGCGGATGCACCATCAGGCGTACGGCGAGGCCACGGGTACCAAGCTGTCGCGCCGTCGCCTCCGCGTGGGCTTGTGCAGCCTCGACGTCTCGAAAGACGGCCAGGGTTCTCGCGTTGGCATTCTGGAGCCGCCACTCGCGCGTGACGCGGACGATGTGCAGGTCGACTCGGAGCATGGGACCCTCCCAGGAGCGGGCTCCTTGCCAGACTAGCAAACGTGTCAAGCGGTTCGCGACGCGTTGACGATCCGCTCACTATTGCCGAGCTAGCTTTGCGTCCTGCGGTGGGCCGATGCGTGGCCGATGTACATTCAGCTGATCCGATCGACTCCAGACTCGTTAGGCCATGCAGGCATACCTCGCTGCCCACGACGACTTCATCGCCTGGCTCGATTCGCTCGAGGGCGAACCTTCGTCGACAGAGATCGATGACCGCCTGTGGCGCCTGGCGGTCGTCGCGGCTGCGCGAGGAATGGGCAGCAGCCACTGGACCTTCGTCGTCGATGGGCTCGTCGCCTACGTGAATCGGCGCTACCCCGGTGACATCCTCCTTTCGAGCAACATCGCGAGGGGCTTCGATCTCGCCGCTCGATGGGACGATGCCTTCGAGGAGGCGCGGCACAACCCGTCTCGACTCCAGCGCTCCGCAACGCGGTGACGCCGCGCCCGACACGGGCTCCGGCGATCCCAAGGCAGAGCACGGCTGGCGCGCGCGCCGATGAGGCCGGCTGCCGGCGCCAGGGCACGGATTCGATTTTTTGAAAATCAGCGCAGTCGACTCGCGACCGTGGGCGACACCGTCAGCCGCATGAACCGGTTCATCGGAAAGCCAGTTCCATTGGCGCAACGTGAATCGCCAATCTCGAGCGGAACCCTGGCCCGCTCAGTCAGGAGTTCTCCATGCATACCTATCTGAAAGCGTTCATGGCGGCCACGCTCATGGCGGCGACCGTCACCGGCTTTGCGCAGAGCGGTGAACAGACGGCGCAGCCGGCGACGAATCCGCAGACGAACCACAAGGACCCGGCCGACACGAGCAAGGGACAGGATCTCGTGAGTCCTGCGACGCCGACGAGTTCGAACCCGGCCACCGTGGGGCAGGACAAGAGCACCGGCAACAACCTCGTGCAGCCGAAGGCGATGGGCGTTCGTCCCGACTTCAAGACGATCGACACCAAGAATCACGGATACGTCCTCGCATCCGAGGCCACCACGCCGTGGCTCAAGCAGAACTTCACCAAGTGCGACGCCGACAGCGACGGGAAGGTGACGAAGGCCGAATACGAGATGTGCGCGAAGCAGTAAGCCACGAGGTGCGCGCGCATGCGTCGCGCGCGCGCCGTCGGCGCATTCGTGAGGTCAGCGATCCGTCGCCGCGATAGGGAAGGGCGCAGGCACCGGAATCGGCGCGACGGTCTCGTTCCGGGACACGCCCTCGAATCGCGCGGCGTGCCCTATCGATGGTAACGTTCCCGCCGGCGGCATGGTTTCGCTCGCAGCCGCGGCTCCACGGGTTCCGACCGGAGGTGTGACTTGGCACGCGCAAAGGCCATCAGCAAGGAAAACCGCACGGCTCGAAAACCGGATGCCGGCCCTCGCGGCAAGGCGACGCCGAAGGCAGCCAGACCGGGCAAAGCGCGCGATCGCACGACTGCGCACGCCGTCGCCGCAAAACTGCCGGCCGCAATGACGGGCCGCGCAAGCCCGGCAAAAGCCAAGGACGGGGACGAGCCGGTTTTCGCCTATATCCGCAGCCTGCCACAGCCGCAACGCGGCATCGCCGAACGCGTCGATGCCCTGGCGGCCAGGACGTTGCCGGGCTTGAAGCGCTCCGTGAAATGGGGAATGGCCTGGTACGGCATCGGCGACGGCTGGTGCTTCTCGTGCGGCGGCTTCGCCGGCCACGTCAAGCTGACGTTCGGCCGCGGCACCGCACTCGAGCCCGTACCCCCGGTCACGCCGATTGGAATGGGCAAGGACTCGCGCGGCGTGGACCTCGAATCGGTCGACGATCTCGACGAACGCCAGGCCGCATCGTGGATGAAGCAGGCTACGGCGATGCCCGGATTCGGCAAGAAACGATGAAGAGGCATGCGATGCCGGTGACGCAAGACGAACGATCCCATCCCTTCATTCAAAGCGAGCGACCCACATGAAAGACGTCCTGATCCGCATCGCCGGTGCAATCCTCGAGGCGATCGTTGCCGCCGTGTCGCTGCTGATCGCCGCATTCGCTCCCGCAACCTGACCGACGCCGGACCTAGGCAGTCCCGCGCTGGTCGTGCCGGAACGGGGAACGCCTCGAGACCCGCTTTATTGCGCCGAGCTTGTCTGTTTGGTCAATGAGCGTTCTGCTTCAGCAGATCTTTGAAGTGCTCGTCGTTTTCCAATGCCTGGATCTTCGCGTTGCCGAGCAGGCTCGCATAGTCCCCCTCCTGCACGGCCTTGATGATCGCGGGATCGCTCAGGATGGCCTGGATCTGCGGGTCCGACTGCAGGCTCATGATCGACTGCATGTCTGCCGGATCCTGCGCCAGACGCGTCTCGAGTTGTCGAATCTCGCCGGCGAGGGCGTCGTCGTGCGCCGACGATTTGCCAGACGAATCCGCTGCGCTGGACGCGGTGTCGCCGTAGACGATCCGTACGATGTTCGACTCCGCGACATGCACGGTGCCGATGCTGGGCGAAAGCACCGTGTAGACGCCACCATCGATGCGCTGGATCTCGCCTTCGATGCGGCTGCCGTCCTTGAGCTCGATCGTGGGAGAGGCCGTCGCCGCGGCGGCCAGGCCGAGCCATGCGACAGCGAGGCAGACTTCGGGAAACGCTTTCATCGGTGCCACCCTCGGGACATCGCGTGCAACCATCCTACTACCCGCTCATCGGGAGCGCGCGATGGCGTGCGGATGCGTTCTTCGCCCGCACCGGATTCGTGCGCTCTCCAGCCGGGGTCGCGGGCGTCTAAGTATACTGTGCGAGAAAGCGCCGAATGGACGCGTACCGACGATTCGACCGGAGGGACGATCGTCTGCACGGCTGCGACGCCGGACGTCGAACCATCGCGCAAGGCAGCATTCGATCGCGCTTTCCCGTCACGTCAGAACATGAGGGGACACCGTGAGCACACCGACCTATGCGACCGGCATCTTGCTGCTCATCTCGGCCGTGCCGT
>CALFNI010000070.1 GCA_937902695.1 uncultured Rhodanobacteraceae bacterium | reverse complement strand
GCACCGGCCGCGCCCTGTCGCGGTGCTGCTGGCGCTGTTCGGGCTCGCCTTTTTCTGCACGCTCGGCGCCTGGCAGCTCGATCGGGCGGCGCAGAAGGAGCGGCTTTTCGCCGCATTCGCCGGCGCCGCGACGCGGACGCCGGTGACTCTCGAGGCCGCGCGCCGCATGGACGCCGCGCCGCGCTATCCGCTCGTCACCGTGCGCGGGCGTTACGACACGACGCACACGTACGACCTCGTCGACCGCACGCACGACGGCAAGGTCGGCACGATCGCCTACGCGATCTTCGAGCCGGCGGACGGTTCGACGCCGCTGCTCGTCGACCGCGGCTTCGTCGCGGGCGACGCGGGCGGGCACGTCGCGAACATCCCGCCGCCGCCGGACGGCGAGCAGCAGATCTCGGCGCTGTATGCGCCCGCGCCGGGATCGGGCCTTCGCATGGGCGGCAATGCGCTGCCGCGCCAGGCGGCGTGGCCGAAGGAATCGATCTACCTCGACGTGGGCGAAATTGCCGCAGACCTCGGCCGCCCGCTCGATGCGAAAATCCTGCTGCTCGCGCCCGAACCCGCGAGCGGCTTCGTGCGCGAATGGCGGCCGGACGTGTTTCCGCCCGAGCGTCATCGCGGCTACGCGTTCACCTGGTTCACGCTCGCCGCCGTCGTCGCCGGCGTGTTCGTCGGCATGCACTGGCGCAAAGACTCCTCGACATGACCCCGCAGACTCGAAAACGCATCGGCCTCGTCCTGATCGTGCTGCTGTTCGCGGCGCCGATCGTGACCGCGTACGTGCTCAACGCCGTCGGCTGGCGCCCGTCCGGCATGCGCAACTACGGCACGCTGATCGAGCCGCCAGAGGACCTGACCGCCGCGCGCTTCACGCTCGACGACGGCAAGCCGCTCGCGTGGAAGGACGAGGATTGGTCATGGACGCTGATCGCGCTGCCCGGCCCCGATTGCGCCGCGAAATGCCTCGCGCGCATCGACGAGCTCCGGCGCGCGCGGCTCACGCTGAACCAGAATGCGTACCGCGTGCGCGTGGTCGTGCTCGATGCGAACGTCCCGGCGAGCGCGATCGAAGCGATGAAGCCGATCGAGCGCGCGCGCGATGCGGACGGGAAGCTCGCGAAATATCGGCCCGCGACGCGCGACGATGTCGCGGCCGTGCTCGTCGATCCGCACGGATTCCTGATCCTGAGCTACCCGGCCGGCTACGACGGCAATCTCCTCAAGAAGGATCTCGCGAGGTTGATCAAGGGATGAGCGCTGCATCGACGCTGCGCACGCTGATCACGCCGGCCCGCATCGCCGCGCTCGCGGCCGTGTTCGCGTTCGGCGTCATCGTGTTCGGCGCGTTCGTGCGCCTGTCCAACGCCGGACTCTCATGTCCGGACTGGCCGACCTGCTACGGCAAGGCGACGTGGCCCGGCCACGCAGCCGACATCGCGCAGGCGAACGAGGCATTCCCGGATCGGCCGTTCGAGACGCACAAGGCGTGGCGCGAGCAGGTGCACCGCATGCTCGCGGGCACGCTCGGCGTGCTCGTCCTCGCGCTTGCGATCGGCTCGGCGTGGCGACGGCGAGCGCTGCTCGCATTGATCGGCGTCGCATCGCTCGCGGCGGCGATCGGCGTGTTCCTTTACATACGCCAGGCGTACGCGTTGTCCGGCGTCTTCTCGCTCGTCGCGATCGCGCTGCCGCTGATCGCGGCGTTCCGACTCGATCGGCCGGCGCCCTGGCGCGTCGGCGTCGCCGTGCTCGCGGTCGTCGTGTTCCAGGCGATGCTCGGCATGTGGACGGTGACGCTGCTGCTGAAGCCGGTCGTCGTGATGGGCCATCTGCTCGGCGGGCTCCTGACGTTCGCGCTGCTCTCGTATGTCGCGCTGAAGCTGACGACGCGACAGGCGCCGACGCCGGCACAACGTGCGTTGCGCGGTGCCGTCGTGCTCGGTCTCGTCCTGCTGGCGTTCCAGATCGCGCTCGGCGGCTGGACGAGCGCGAACTACGCGGCGCTCGCATGCGGTTTCGACTTTCCGCGGTGCATGGGCAGCTGGTGGCCGCCGACCGATTTCCACGAAGGCTTCGTGCTGTGGCGCGGTGTCGGCGTCAACTACGAGGGCGGCGTGCTCGACGCCCCGGCGCGCGCCGCGATCCAGATCGCGCACCGGATCGGCGCGGGCGTCGTGTTCTGCTATCTGGCCTGGCTCGCTTTTCGCCTCGCGCGCGCGGGCTCGCGCGCCCTGGCCATTGCGATCGGCGTGTTGCTGCTGGCGCAGGTTTCGCTCGGAATCGGCAACGTGAAGCTCGGCCTGCCGCTGCCGGTCGCGACGGCGCACAACGGTGTTGCCGCGGCACTGCTGTTTGCCTTGATCGCAACACTCGTCCGCGTGACGGAACCCTCCCGCAGCAGCGCATAGTCCGCTCTCCCGCTTGCGGGGGAGGGCCGGGGTGAGGGCAACCTTGGTACGCCGTTCCACCCGTGCCCTCACCCCGACCCTCACCCGCAGGCGGGAGAGGGGGCAAATCCCGCGGGCTTGAGGGGATAATCCCCATTCCCGAATCGACCCGCACCGCATGCCAGGCATCGCCCGCCAATACATCGAGCTCACCAAGCCGCGCGTCGTGGCGCTGATCGTCTTCACGGCGGTCATCGGCATGTTCCTCGCGGTGCCGGGCATGGTGCCGCTGCGACCGCTGATCGCCGGCACGCTCGGCATCTGGCTCGCGGCGGCCTCGGCCGCGGCGATCAATCACCTGATCGACCAGCGCATCGACAAGCTGATGGCGCGCACGTCGCAGCGTCCGCTCGCGACCGGCGCGCTGAATCCGGCGCAGGTGCTCGTGTTCGCGCTGGTCCTCGGCACGCTGTCGATGGCGATCCTGATCGCGTTCGTGAACCCGCTCACCGCAGTGCTGACGTTCGCCTCGCTGATCGGCTACGCCGTCGTCTACACGGGCTATCTGAAGCGCGCGACGCCGCAGAACATCGTCATCGGCGGCATCGCCGGCGCCGCGCCGCCG
>CALFNI010000069.1 GCA_937902695.1 uncultured Rhodanobacteraceae bacterium | reverse complement strand
TTCCGACCGGCGAGGTGCTCGCGATGGTGAATGCGCCGTCGTTCAACCCGAACGCGCGCAACGGCGTCGATCCGTCGTTCCGCCGCAACCGCGCGGTGACCGACGTCGTCGAGCCCGGCTCGACGATCAAGGCATTCACGATTTCCGCAGCGCTCGAGAGCGGCAAGTGGAAGCCGCATACGCCGGTCGACACGACGCCCGGCACGTTCACGCTCGCCGACGGCCGCGTCATCCGCGACGTGCACAACAAGGGCATGCTCGACGTGACGGGCGTGATCACGCATTCGTCGAACGTCGGCGCGGCGAAGATCGGCCTCACGCTGACGCGCGATCACATGTACGACGTCGACCACCGCTTCGGCTTCGGCGAAGTCACGGGTTCCGGTTTCCCGGGCGAATCGCCGGGCCTCCTGCCTTTGGCAAAAAGCTGGGGCCCGGTCGAGCAGGCGACGATCGCGTACGGCTACGGCCTCAACGTGACGCCGCTGCAGCTCGCCAACGCATACACGGCGATCGCCAACAACGGCCGCCTGCGCTCGCCGACGTTCGTCAAGGGCGCGCAGAATCCCGATACCGCCGTCATCGATCCCGAAATCGCCGCGAACATCCGCAAGATGCTCGAGACGGTGGTGACGCCCGAAGGCTCGGGCCTCAAGGCCGCGATCACGAACTACCGCGTCGCCGGCAAGACCGGCACGTCGCGCGCCGCATCGGGCGGCGGCTACGACAACCGCCACATTTCGCTCTTCGTCGGCATGGTGCCGGCGTCGAATCCGCGGCTCGTCGGCGTCGTCGTGATCCACGATCCGCAGGGCGCGTACTACGGCGGCCTGGTCTCGGCGCCGGTGTTCAGCAAGGTCATGGACGGCGCGCTGCGCCTGCTCGACGTGCCGCCCGACAACGTCAAGAATTGGTACACAGGTTCGCCCCAAGGCGCGCCCACCCTAGACGCGAAAGTTCCGGCCTCTGCCGAGGAAAACCTCGAGATGTCGAACTACGCCGAAGGTGTGCCGCCATGAAGCCCCGTTCGATGGATCTTGCCGCGCTCGTCGCCGGCTACGCCAACGCCGGCGCAGCAGGCGGCATCGTCGTGCACGGCCTTGCGATCGACTCGCGCGACGTGCGCGCGGGCGACGCATTCGTCGCGCTCGAAGGAGCGCGTCAGCACGGCATTACGTTTGCCCCGATGGCGTTGGCGCGTGGCGCTGTGGCGATTCTAGCCGAGAGGCCCGAAGTAGCTGCAGCGTCCGCGCCCGCCGTTTTGCATCAGGAGATCGAGCTTCGCAAGCGCGAGCCCGCAGGCGGCCCGACGGTCTGGGTCGACGCGCTCGGCGAGAAGCTCGGGTCGATCGCGTCGCGCTTCTTCGACGATCCGTCCGCGGCGATGACCGTCATCGGCGTCACCGGCACCAATGGCAAGACATCGACGGTGCACCTGCTCGCACAAGCGCTGCATCGCGCCGGCCATGCCGTCGCGACGATCGGCACGCTCGGCGCCGGCCTCGCCGGCGAAGTCGTCGCCGGCGCGCGCACGACGCCCGATGCGATCGCGGTGCAGGGCCTTCTCGCGACGTTCCGCGACAGGGGCGCGACGCATGTCGCGATGGAAGTCTCCTCGCACGCGCTCGACCAGGGCCGCGTCAACGCGGTCGCGTTCGATCTCGCGGTGTTCACGAATCTCACGCGCGATCACCTCGACTACCACGGCACGATGCACGCCTATGGCATCGCGAAGGAACGCCTCTTCGCGTGGCCCGGCCTCGACGCCGCGATCATCAACGTCGACGATCCGTTCGGTCGCGCGCTCGGAGGAGGCGAAGCCCCAGTTCGGCTGCACCTGGCTGTCGGTCATGTATTCGGTGACGCGCTCGATCACCTGGCGCGGCACATAGGAGCCGCCGGCATTCTCCAGGAACACCCAGCCGTCTTTGAGCGGCGGGAACTGCTCGCGCACGAAGTCGACGTTGAGCGACGTCGTCATGTAACCCTCGCCGTCCATGAAAGAGCAATCCCCGGATGCTGGTCTGCTAGGCGGTCTTGGCTTCGGCCTTGCCGCCGACCGCGCCGCCATGCGCGGCCGACCAGGCTTCCGGGTCTTCCAGGAAGGCGATCACGCTCTGCTGCGCCTTGGCGTCGAGCCGGCCGCTTTCGGTGGCGACGTCGAGCACGTCGCGCCAGGTCGCAAGCCCGTGCAGCTTGACGCCGCGCTCGGCCAGGGTCGCGGTCGATTGCGGGAAGGTGCCGTAGTGGAAGATGACCAGCGCGTGCTCGACCTTGCCCTCGGCCTGCTTGACCGCATCGACGAAGGTGGCGAGCGAGCGGCCGGCGGTCGCGAGATCCTCCATCACCAGGCAGCGCGCGCCGACCGGCAGGTCGCCCTCGATCTGGGCGCCGCGGCCGAAGCCCTTGGGCTTCTTGCGCACATAGAGCATCGGCAGGCTGAGGCGGTCGGACAGCCAGGCGGCGTAGGGGATGCCCGCGGTCTCGCCGCCGGCGACGGCATCCAGGCTCTCGAAGCCGATCTCGCGCTCGACCAGCTCGGCGGCGAGCTCGATCACCTTCCGGCGCGCCCGCGGGAAGGAGATGATCTTGCGGCAGTCGATATAGACCGGGCTGGCGCGGCCGGAGGTCAGGGTGAAGGGCTGGTCCGGGCGCAGGTGGACGGCTTCGATTTCGAGCAGGATTCGGGCGACGATGGGGCCCGATGGGCCGGCCGAGACGGGCAGGGCCATGGCAATGCGACTCCGCGTTTCTGAATGGCAGGAGATCG
>CALFNI010000068.1 GCA_937902695.1 uncultured Rhodanobacteraceae bacterium | reverse complement strand
GCACGGTCGTGTTCTCGTCGATCGTCGTGCTCGCGCTCGATTTCGTCATGACCGCATTCCTGATGTGAGATAGCCAGTGAACCAGCGACGTTCCTACCAGATCGGCACCGGGCTTTTCATCGTGCTCGGCTTCGCCGCGCTTGCGTATCTTGCGACGCAGACGACGTCGGTCGCGAACTTCCAGCAGGGTCCGAGCTACACGCTGAAAGGCCGCTTCACGAACGTCGGCCAGCTGAAGCTTCGCGCGCCGGTCAAGATCGCCGGCGTCCGCATCGGATCGGTCAAGGCGATCGACCTCGATGCGCAGCGGCTCGACGCGGTCGTGCAGCTTTCGGTCGACAACCGCTTCAAGGAAGTGCCGGACGATTCGGCGGCCGCGATATTCACCAGTGGTTTATTGGGCGACCAGTACGTTTCGATCCAGCCCGGCGGCTCGCCGGCGATGATGAAGGACGGCGACGAGTTCGTGCTGACGCAGTCGTCGATCCAGCTCGAAGACCTGATCGGCAAGTTCCTCGTCGGCGGCGGTCCGTCGAAGCCGGGCGAGCAGCAGGGCGACACGAAACCCGACGCACCCAGGAACGAAGCCGGCACGCCCGCCGAGCAGAAGCCCACGGACACGAAACACTAGGAGCACTTTCCATGCTGCGCATTTTCGGTATCGCGCTCGCGCTCGTCATGGGCGCGGCCGCGAGCAACGGCGCCGTCGCACAGACGGCCGCATCGGCCGGCGGAGCGCCGGATCAGATCGTGCAGGGCATCGCCGACGATCTCGGCAAGGCGATCGAAGGCCACCAGGCGGAGCTCAAGAACGACCGCGAGAAGCTCCTGAAGCTGATCGACGGCATCCTGCTGCCGCACTTCGACATCGATTACGCCTCGATCCTCGTGCTCGGCCAGTCGGCGCGTACGGCGACGCCGGAACAGCGCGCGCGTTTCGCGAAGGCCTTCTACAACTCGATCGCGCACCGCTATGCCGAGGGGCTCCTCAACTACACGAAGGGCCGGGTGCGCGTGCTGCCGTCGAAGGGCGATCTCAACGAGAAGCGCACGATCGTCCGCACCGAGGTCGTGCTCGACGACGGCAAGACGCTGCCGGTCGACTACGCATTCCGCAAGACGCAGGACGGCTCGTGGAAGGCCTACGACGTGATCATCGAAGGCATCTCGTACATCACGAACTATCGCAACCAGGTCGGCGCCGAGATCGCCAAATCCGGCCTCGATGCGCTGATCACGCGGCTCGAGACGCAGGGCGAAAAGACGCTCGAGACGATGGAGCAGGAGCAGAAGTGAGCCGCGCGCCCGACGCACTGCGCATCGAGCGCGCAGACGCGGCGCACGTGCGCATCGCCGGCGAGATCGGGTTCGCCAATGCGGCCGACGCCGTGGCGCGGACGGGAGAATTGTTCGCCGGAAATGCGGACGTGACGGCCGATCTCTCGGCGCTGACGCGCGCCGACAGCGCCACGCTCGGCGTGCTGCTGCTCTGGGCCGCGACGGCGGCCGTGCGCGGCATCCGGCTTCGCTTCGCGAACGCGCCGCAGGGCCTCAGGGCGCTCGCGCATCTTTGCGATGCGGAGCCGTTGCTCGGACTCGCCTGATGTTCGCCTCTCCCGTTCGCGGGAGAGGCTGCCCGCAGGGGCGTGAGCGAAGCGGAGCGGCGAACCAGGACTGCCCCACCTAATCCTCTCCCGCAAGCGGGAGCGGGGAAAGGCGCGTCAACCGTGTTGCGGTTGCGGTTGTTCCTTCGGCGGCTGCTGTTTCTGCTGCTTCTCGTACTGGTGCTGCTCCTCGAGCAGCTTGTCGACGTCGACGTCGTCCGTCGCACCTTGCATCTGTTCGATGACATCGGCCGGCGGCGTGCCGTCGTAGATCTCGTAGAGCCGGCGCTGCCGGTACGCGTCGCGGTAGAACACGTACGGATCGTAGACGCCTTCGAGCAGGCTCTCGGCCTCGATGCCGCGCGCGCGCAGCGTCACCAGATAGAAGATATTCGGCAGGTATTCGGCGTTGTACCGGAAGTCGTGCTCGTTCACGTACCACTGCAGCGGATCGAAGTACTGATCGACCGGCAGGCGCCAGACGTCGCGCACGGTGGTCGAGCCGACGAACGGCAGCACCATGTAGGGGCCTTCCGGCAGCCCCCACTTCGCCAGCGTGACGCCGAAATCGGTCTCGTCGAGCGGCAGGTTCAACTCGCTCGCCGGGTCGAAGAGGCCCGCGAAGCCGAGCGTCGTATTGACGAGGAATCGCCCGGTGCTCTTGGCGGCCCTGCGCGGATCGCCCTGCAGCACGTTGTTGGCGATCGTGATCGGCATCTTGATGTTGTCGTAGAAATTGCTGACGACGCGCCGCACGTTGGGCGACGTGACCTTGCGGTAGCCGGATGCGACCGGACGGATCACGGCCTTGTCGGCCGCGTCGTTGAACGCGTACATCTTGCGGTTGAAGCCTTCCCAGGGGTCGTCGGTGCGGGGCTTGGCGACCGTGCAGCCGCCCAGCGCGAGCAGGAGCAAACCGGGCACAAACCAGCCGGACAGGCCCGCTCCAAGGCCTTTACGTAGGACAATCAATCGCATTGGCTATGTATCGAAGGCGCGCGAAGCGCGTTTCGTCCTTGTCGTGTGGCGATCCCCGCGGCACAAGGCTACGCGAAAAATCCGCGAGGTAACATAAACCCGATTTGAACGCGCGCCCGGCATTCCATGGAGGGCGGCCGGGGCCGGATCAAGGGCCGCGGCGGCTTTTGCCGCCGCCGGCCGCTTGTTTGCACTGCACAATTGCGCGAAGCTACAATAGGCCTCATATAACGTCCTGAATTGACGTTTCTTTTTTCCGGAGCATTCGAAAAGATGGCACGCATTACCGTGGAAGACTGCCTCGAAGTCGTGAACAACCGCTTCGAGCTCGTCCTGATGGCGACCAAGCGCGCGCGCCAGGTCGCCAAGGGCGCGCAGGCGAACGTCGTCGGCGACAACGACAAGCCGACCGTGATCGCGCTGCGCGAGATCGCCGAGCGCAAGGTCGACCAGGCGCTGATCGACGAGATCGATCGCCAGGAGAAAGAGAAGAAGGAGCGCGAGGCGCTCGAGTGGGCCGCCGCCGAAGTCGACGACGACCTCTCCAAGGGTGGCGACGACCTGTGACGCCGACGTACCGCCAGCACTGTACGGCGGGACATCGCGGGGCGGCCTGACGGCCGCGGCAGGGAGGCGGCCATGCACGGCGCGGCCCTGACCGCTCCGACCGAGACGACGAGCCCGCTGCCTGCCGATGTGCGCGGGCTCGAGCAGCGCCTTTCGGTTTATCTTCCGCCCGAGCAGGTGGCGCGCGTGCGCCGCGCATACGAAGTCGGCGCCGAGGCCCACGACGGCCAGACCCGCAAGAGCGGCGAGCCCTACATCACGCATCCGGTCGCCGTCGCCGGCATCCTCGC
>CALFNI010000067.1 GCA_937902695.1 uncultured Rhodanobacteraceae bacterium | reverse complement strand
GGAACACCTCGGAGACCGTGCCGCGCAGCAGCAGGTCTTCGATCGGACGCCATTCCAGCGCGATCTTGCCGTTGTTCGTGTTGCCGAAGTTGTTGTACTTCGAGTAGCGGTCGCCGATCGTCAGGTTCAACGCGTGGACGAACGGAATGTCCTTGAGGATCGGGACGAACAGTTCCGCGTAGACTTCCTTGACGTTGTAACCGCCCTGCAGCGCCGAGCCGCACTGGCTGCCCAGCACGCAGACGCCGGTCGCCGGGTTGATCTGCAGCGACGTGTCGACGATCGAGTGCGTGTATTCCTTGCGGTATTGCGTACCGACCGCCAGCTGCATCGTGCCCGCGGGGAGCTCGAACAGACCGCCGTTCAAATCGGCGCGCCACACCTTCTCCTGCGTGAAGAACGTGTTGCTCGCCGGCACCGCGACAGCGGCGAGACCCGCGATCGTGTTCGGATCGTTGAGGTTGAAGATGTTGATCGGGGTGCAGCCGTTGATCGGAGCATCGGCCGTGCCGCAATGCACGACACCGTCGTCACCGAGGAACGAAGGTCCCGTTTCCTGGTTCAGCTTGGTGAGGTTCGGAAGGCCGGTGGTCTGCGTCGAGATGCTGACATGGCCGTAGTCCATGCCGACTTCCCAGTTCCACTGCTGGTCGTTCCAGACGCCGAACGAACCCTTGAAGCCGGTCGACACCTGGTCGGTGTTGTTGCCGAATGCGCCGCGGCGGTTGCCGACGGTGACGAGACGGGTGCCGAAGTTGCCCTGGCCCTTCCGATAGTCGATGCCGAACGGGTTGTAGTAGCTGTCCTGCGAGATGACGAGACCGCCGCCGGTGGTCAGCGGATCGGGCGCGATCTGGAACGCCGACGACGTCTTGTTGTGCATGACCGAGAGATACGCTTCGACGTTGTCGGTCAGCTTGTAGTTGCCGTTCAAGAACAGACCCGTACGTTCCTGCGGGGTCATGATCAGGTTGACCGTCGCGTAATTGTACTTGTCGCTCGGAGCGGCCGCGCTGCCGTTGTTGACGTAGCAGTGGTAGTCCGTCGCGACGTTGAGGCCCGAAGCGCCCGGGTTGCGCGCGAGGAATGCGCACGGATAGATGTCACGGAACGCGTCCGGCGTCTGGACGTGGCCGAAAGGCGACGACGTGGAACCGCCGATGCTGCCGGACGGGCCGATGCCGCCGCGCGCACCACCGCGGGTGCCGTACAGCGAGACCGAGTTCTTCGAGAAATCACGGTGGCCCGCGAGCACCTGGTCGATCTTGTTGTAGCTGATGCCGGCCATGATCGAGCCCTTGTCGGAGCTCTGGCCGAACGTGAACTGGTAACCCTTGCTCTCGCCGTCGTCCTTGTCGGAGATACCGTAGTTCGCCGAGAACTCGGCGCCCTGGTAATCCGAACGCAGGATGAAGTTGACGACGCCCGCGACCGCATCCGAACCGTACACGGACGATGCACCGTCGGTCAGGACTTCGATGCGCTCGATCATGTTCGCCGGAATGGCGTTCGGATCGCCCGAGAGATAGCGATGGCCGTTGATCAGCACCAGCGTGCGCTGCGAGCCGAGGCCGCGCAGACCGATCGACGAGCCGCCCGTGCCGCCCGCGTTGTTCACCTGCGGGTTGACGTTGGGGCCGGTCACGGCCGGCAGCTGCTGGACCAGGTCGCCGAGCGTCAGCTTGCCGGTCTTCTGGATGGCCGCGCGATCGATCGTGATGACCGGGTTCGACGTCTCGATATCGACGCGACGGATGTTGGAGCCCGTGACGGTGATCGTCTCGAGCTGTTGGTTGCTCCCCTGATCCTGCGCATCTTGTGCAATCGCCGGGATTGCGAGAGATCCGTAAGCCAGGGCGGCTCCGGCGACGCCGTATGTGCGCAAGCCACGGCGGATCGCCTGTCGGAGCAGCGTGTTGGACATAAGTTCTTCTCCTGTCGTGAAGCATCGGGCGCACAGCTGCGACCGTGTCCGCGGAAACTTAAAAAGTCGTGAAGGCCGGACGTTGCCGATAGCGGGCATGCGGCGTTGCCAGAATTGCGCGTAAGTAAAAACCTGCGCCGACGAAACAAAATCGCAACGAGGCGCCGGCACGCGCGTGCAAGCGCGAACGTCGGCGTCGGACCGGCGCGAACGCTCGCCTTGCGTGCGATCAGAAGCCGACGGCGGATCCCGTCGCGAGATGGGCAGCATCCCCGCGCCGCACGGCACCGGCGGTGACGCCGAAGCGCTCGCGGAACAGGCGCGAGAACGCGCAGCGGTTCTCGAAGCCCGATGCCAGCGCGATCTCGGCGATCGCGAGCGGACTCTGCGACAGCAGCCGGCGCGCGCGCTCGAGGCGCATGCGCACGAGGTACGCATGCGGCGTCTCCTGGTACGCGGCGCGGAACGCGCGGATGAAATGCCACGGCGAATAGCTCGCCATGCGCGCGAGCGATTCGTTGTCGATGTCGAGATGGCAGTTGGACGCGAGATAGTTGCGCACGCGCTGCAGGCGCAGGAACACCTGACGCCGCTGCGCGAACGTGCGGCCCGGACAGCGCGCGATCGCCGGCGCGAATGCGGCCTGCTGGGCGGCGACGCTCTCGATCAGCGTCAGCGCCTTGTCGCCGCGGCTCGCCTCGTCGGCGCGCGCGAGCGCGATCGCGCGCCGGCGCAGCGCATGATCGGCGCGATGGCGCGCCGGCAGCATCACCGGATCCGGGGTCGGCATCTCGATGAGCCCGCCGAGCGCACGGCGCCACGCGTGCGCATGGCCGAAGATTCCCATCCAGAGCGCATTGCCGCGACCGATCGCATGGATGCGCGGCTCGGGCTCCGTGACGCGCATCTCACCCGGCATCGCAATGCTGTCCGCGTTGGCGGCATCGATCTGCAGGCGCCCGCGGAGCGGAATCCAGACCGCCGAGGTCTGCCCGGCGACGCGCAGCACGCAGCCACGCCCGCCGCCGAGCACCGCGACGAGCCCGTGCGCGTCGCCGTGCGTCGGCGCCTTCAAGGTCAGTTCGAGGTTGGCGCCGTGATTGAGGAAGTGCGTATCCAGAAGCATGTCGAGAGCCTGCCTGGTCGAAGGAGCGGGCCTTCGTTCTAGGCACGCGACCGCGGCCGGTCAGGAGATTCGGCTGAAATCCAAGCGAAATTGCTCGGAAATCTTGCCGAAATTGCGCGGTCGAAGCGGCTCGTCGCGCGGTTCGGTCGGTGCGGCGCGGCCCGGGT
>CALFNI010000066.1 GCA_937902695.1 uncultured Rhodanobacteraceae bacterium | reverse complement strand
GCTCGTGCTGATCGACGGCGTACGCGCCTCGTCGGCCAACACCGGCGCGTTCGCGTTCGAATGGCTGCCGCTCGACGCGGTCGAGCGGATCGAGATCGTGCGCGGCCCGCGCGCGAGCTACTGGGGCTCGGACGCGATCGGCGGCGTGATCCAGATCTTCACGCGCAAGCTCGACGGGCCGCGTATCGCGGCCGGCTACGGAACCTACGACGACGCGGCCGGTGCGGCCGGCATCGGCCACTGGGATGGGCGAAACGGCTACACGGTGCAGGTCGGCGCGCGCCACGTCGGCGGCTTCTCGGCGACCAATCCGTCGATCTGCAACGGCCCCGACGATCCGTATTGCACGTACAACCCCGACGACGACGGCTTTAGCAACACGAACCTCGTCGCGCGCGGCGCGCACGCGATCGGCAGCCAGCTGCTCTCGGCCTCGCTGTACCGGAGCCAGGGCGACGTGCAGTTCGACCAGGGAAGCTCGAGCGTCATCGAGCAGGACGCCGGCATCAATCTCGAAGGCGATCTCGCGTCCGGCTGGAGCCATCGCCTCTCGATCGGCAATGCGCGCGAGGATCTCGATACGCCGACGTTCTACACGCGCTACACGACGCGCCGCGACAGCCTCCTGTGGCAGAACGACGTCAAGCTGAGCGACACGCAGCGGCTGATCGCCGGCGTCGATTTCCTGCACGAGCACGGCGAGACGCGCGACACGTTCGGCGGCACCGCGCTCTATGACGACAGCCGCAACGACACCGCCGTGTTCGGCGGCTGGCAAGCCGGCTTCGGCGCGTTCGACAGCGAGGTTTCGCTGCGCCGCGACGACAACAGCGAGTTCGGCGGCGCGACCACCGGCTCGGCGGCGCTCGGCTGGCGCCACGGCGATTCGTTCCGCGTCTTCGCGAGTTACGGCGAAGGCTTCCGGAGCCCGACGCTCAACGAGCAGTTCTCGCCGGGCTACGGCGGCGCGTTCGCGGGCAATCCGGCACTCGATCCGGAGCGCTCGCGCTCGACGGAGCTCGGCGTCGAGCTCACGCCCTGGCGCGGCCAGCGCTTCGGCGCAAACCTTTACTCGACGCGCGTGCGCGACCTGATCAGCTTCACCGGCCCGAACTTCCGGGCCGAGAACATCGCGCGCGCCAGCATCGACGGCGCGGAGCTCACCTACGACGCCGATGTCGCCGCCTGGCACACGCATCTCGCCTACACGTACGACGACGCGCGCGACGCCGCGACCGATGCGCCGCTCGTGCGGCGGCCGAAGAACAAGTTCGACGCCGTCGTCGAGCGCCGCTTCGGCGAGCGCTTCAGCGCCGGCGCCGAGGTCGTCGCCGCCGACAGGGCCGACGACATCGCCGGCACGACGCTCGCCGGCTACGCGATCCTCAACCTGCGCGCGAGCTGCGCGATCGACGCCGACTGGCGCGTCACCGGCCGCGTCGAGAACCTGTTCGATCGCGACTACGCGCTCGTCCGCGGCTACAGCACGCCCGGCCTTGCCGGCTTCCTCGAAATCGTCTGGCAGCCCGCAGCACGCTGAACAGCGTCGTATTCGGACACGATGCGGCCGCCCGGCACGTCGCCGGCGCGGCCCGCGCCTGCGCGCGGCCGTATTTTTGCGCCGTGACGGCCGGCACGAAAATCGCACGATGGCCCCGATGGTTTCGCCCGGGCGGCTGCTGTTCGCGATCCGATGGACGTGCCAGAATGGCTCCGCACTGCGCTGCGGCAGGCCGCGCGCGGGGATTTTCCGGGGAAGCCGACACCTCGAGCGCGCGTCCGGCGTGCGCCGATGCGGATCGTGTGATTGGGGGGAGGCCGGCAGAGTCGCATGAGTCAGCGGTCCGCAGCGACAGGGACACGCAACGGTGAGGAGGTCTTGAAGTCGCTCAAACAGCGGCCCGACCTTCCCGCGCGCGTGCGCTCGCTGCTCGAGGGTGTCCTCGAGCGGGCCGCGAACCAGTTCGAGCACGCGGTCGCGCGCACGCTCGATGAGCTCGAGCAGGAGCTCTTCAAGCTCGCTGATCGCGCCCGCAGCAACGAGCATCAGCACACGCGCTTCGAAGCGCTGCGCGAGATCCGGCGCGGCCGTGCCGACATCGCGCCGCGGTTCCTGCTGCATGTCGAATCGTCGCTCGCGCAACTCTCGGCCTCGGCCGGGAAGACGCCGGAGACCGCCAAGCGCACCGCGCAGAACGTGACGCTCGAGCTCGTCGATTCCGACGTGCTCGAAGAAGACCTCGCGCTGCAGGAGATCATCTCCAAATCCGAGATCCGGCACAGCCAGGCGCTTTATGCGCTGGCCCACCGCTTCGGCGTGCTCGCCGGCAGCCCCGCGTGGGAAACCGACGTGCTGCCGC
>CALFNI010000065.1 GCA_937902695.1 uncultured Rhodanobacteraceae bacterium | reverse complement strand
CTGGCGTCGATGGTCAGGCGAGTCGCCCCCGGTCCCCGCAGCGACAGGTCATTCTGGGGAATGTCGATGGCGCCGGTGCTCAACGTGATCGTTGCGCATTGGATCTGGCTGAGATCGATCGTGTCGCCCGACTGCGTCTGATTATTTGCGACGACTTGTCGAAGCGAGCCCGGGCCATCGTCGGCGCAGCTCGTCACGGGCCAGCTCTGTGCCGTCGGCGCATGGGGCCCGATCGAAGTTGACGAGGCTGCCTGCGCAATGCTGCCGGCGCATATCAGCGCGATGGCGGCCGCGAGAGGATACCAGGATCGCGCCGCCGGCATCCTGCGAAAAGTCTCTGTGAGAGTTTGAGTGCTGCGCATGACGTCCCCCGAGCCACTCCTGTCTGCACACATTGATACGGGGTCGCGGAAGGAAGCGGACACGGTTCACTAATGGTGCGGATGCAGAGTTCATGAGCCCATGGGGGGCGTATGAGACCGTCATGCCCGCCGTGTCTTTGCGTACCTGCGTTTTTCGTCGACCAGGCGGTGCCGGCGACGTCGAGGATCAGGTGCTGGCCAAGGAAAGGCGCTCAGGGTCGGCTTCCAGAAGCACGATGGCCGGCTCTATCGGAAGTCCCTTACCGAAGATTCGCTCGACGGCGATCTACGTGCTCGAGAGAGGCGACTGGGTCGAACGGTGCTACCAGGAAACGCCGGCGAAGTGAGCGTGCTGCCCGCGCGTCAGCCCTCGAACTCGGCCGCGGCATCGGCGTTGCACGTTGCGACCGGATCCACCTTCGTCTTCTGCCAGTGCGCGACCCAGCAGTCGTCGTAGACCGAGCAGTAGCAGACGTCCATCCTGAAGCGCGGCACGGCGGCCTTGAACAGCGCCGCGGCGTCGCGCTGGTTGACGCGGATCGTCTCGATCGCCGTCTCGCGGTTCAGCGAGGGCGGGATCACCTCGCCGGCAAGGCTCGTCGTCGAGACGCGCATCTCGCCGTGGAAGCCGAGCGCCATCAGCACGGCGGGCCAGCTCTTCATCGGCTTGCCGTCGAGCGTCAGCGCGACGCTCTCGATGCGCGCGGGCCCGACGCCGTTGTTGTCGATGCGCCAGATGAAGCCGTTCTCGTCGACGTTGCTGTTGTACGTGTAGCCGACTTCGAGATGCGGCCACACGCTCGCGCGCGCCTGGCTCTGCATGAGGCGCGTCTGCCACGCGCCGATCGCGAGCGCGAAGATGCTGACCGCGAGCGCGAGCGCGCTCGTGAAATCGGGCAGGCGCGCGTGCCTCGGTGCGGGCGGCGTCTTCGGGTCGTCGTCGGTCATACCTGCGGCTCCGCGCCCGCGGCGGGCGCCTCGACGGCGTGCCTGCGCGACAGCGTCGCCTCGCGCCGGGCGATATAGAGCGTTGCGCCGACGATGATCGCGGCGCCGCTGGCCGTGTACGCATCGAGCGTCTCGCCGAACAGAAGCCAGGCGAGCACGGTGACGATCAGGAGCTGCACGTAGCTGAACGGCGCGAGCACCGATGCGTCGGCGAGGCGGAGCGCGCGCGTCCAGAAATAATGGCCGCCCGTGCCGAGGAAACCCGAGAGCACCAGCCACGGCCACGTCGCCGCGTCGGGCCAGCGCCAGACCGTCAGCGCGCCCGGCAGCGACAGCGGCACCCAGAGCAGCGTCGTCAGCAGCACGATCCGATCCGGCGGCTCCGAGCGCGACAGGAACTTGATGCTGACCGTCGTCATGCCGCTCATCGCCGCGGCGAGCACCGCGACCAGCGCGCCGCTCGCGACGGCGTCCGCGCCCGGCCTGACGATGATCAGCACGCCGATGAAGCCGGCCGCGACCGCGGACCACCTGCGCATGCGCACGATCTCGCCCAGGAACAGCACGGCGCCGATCGTCACGAACAGCGGCGAGGAATACGAGAGCGCGATCGCCTGGGCCAGCGGCAGGTGCACGATCGCCCAGAAGCCGGCCATCATGCCGAGCATGCCGATCACGCAGCGCGCGACGTAGAAGCCGAGCTTGTCGGTCACGAGCACGCTCGCGCCGCGCACCGCGATCAGCGGCAGCGCGAAGACCGCGCCGAAGAGGCTGCGGAAGAACGCGATCTCGAACGCATGCTGCTGCCGCGACGCGTAGCGGATCGTGATCGCCATGAGACCGAAGAAGCAGGCGCTGAGGATCATCAACACGGCAGCGCGCAAAGGAAGCGGCGAGGCGGCTGCGGCGCGGACGGGGAGCGAGACGGTCAAGGGAGGCGGGTGCCGGACGTGAACGCGAAGTCTATCGCGGGCGGCGGCGTCTCGCGCGGCTCCAGTTGTCGCTTCGGCGACGCCTCCGCTACGCTCGCCGCCATGTCGACCTCCGGCTTCGTCGTCGCGATTCCCGCCCGCATGGCCTCGACGCGCCTTCCGGGCAAGCCGCTCGCGCCGATCGCGGGCGAGCCGATGATCGTGCACGTCGCGCGCCGCGCGCTCGCCGCGGGCGCTTCGGACGTCGTCGTCGCGACGGACGACGCGCGCATCGCCGCCGCGCTCGCAGGCAGCGGCGTGCGTGCCGTGATGACGCGCGCCGATCACGCGTCGGGTAGCGATCGCCTCGCCGAATGCGCATCGGCCTGCGGCTGGTCCGACGACACGATCGTCGTGAACCTGCAAGGCGACGAGCCGCTCGCGCCGGCGAGCGGCATTCGCGCCGTCGCCGCGGCGCTCGCCGAAAGCGAGGCGCCGATGGCGACGCTCGCGACACCGGTGCGCACCGTCGAGGAGCTGTTCGATCCGAACGCGGTCAAGGTGGTCGTCGACGCGGGCGGCCGCGCGCTTTACTTCAGCCGCGCGCCGGTGCCCTGGCCGCGCGATGCGTTTGCCGGGCGACGCGACGTGCTGCCGCCCGCGATGCCGTTCCTGCGTCACATCGGCATCTATGCGTATCGGGCCGGATTCCTGCGCCGATTCGCCGCGCTGCCGCGAACGCCCCTGGAACAGGTCGAATCGCTCGAACAGCTTCGCGCGCTCGAACATGGATTCAGCATCGCGGTACGCGAAGCGCCGGAGCCGTTCCCGCCGGGTGTCGATACGCCGGAGGATCTTGCGCGCGTCGAACGGCTGCTCGGCAGCGGCTAGCTCCAACCGACGAGATGCGATCGTCGGCGTGACGCGCGAGGACGGCACGTCGGTACGCGAACTGCGCTGGGGCCTCGGTCCGTGGCGGGCAGCAGAACGTCGAGTTCGGGCGTCGAATGCCCGCGCACCGCGTTCGTGGTGCTCAGCCGAGCTCCTCGGCGAGTCCGATGAGAAGACCTTCGGGACCGCGGATGTAGCAGAGCCGATACGCGTTTCCGTAACGGACGAGCTCGCCTACGAGCTCCGCGCCACGCTTGCGGAGCTTCTCCAGGGTCTCGTCGATGTCGTCCACGGCGAACATCACTCGCATATAGCCCAGAGCATTCACCGGAGCCTTCCGGTGATCCGCGACCGTGGGCGGCCTGAGAAAGCGGCAGAGCTCGAGGCGGCCGTGGCCGTCCGGGGTGCGCATCATGGCGATCTCGACGCATTGATCGCCCAAACCGGTGATGCGCCCGGCCCATTCTCCGTCGATCGTGGCCCGGCCTTCGAGCTCGAGGCCGAGCTCGCGAAAGAAATCGATCGTCGTCGGGAGGTCGTCGACGACGATTCCCACGTTGTCCATGCGTTTGAGCCCCATGTTTCGAATCTATAAGAAGGGGTCCGTTCTGACAACGCAGCGACCGACATCCGCACGCGAGCGAAATGACCGGCGAACGCGCCGCTTGCCGGGTTGCGCTTCGATACCCGCGTGGTTCGTGCCCCCATCAGTGGTTGACCGGGGAAAGGAGACGTCGCCGGGCGATGAACTCGCTGCCGCTATGTAGGGTGACGCACAGAGTTCGCAGGCGCGGTGGCGCATAAGTACATCACCGCTGTGCCTGGTATCCAACGACCGATTTCTCTGCCGCCGCACGAAACGAGCACTCTCGATCCGGGAGTTCCCGCCACTGGGCTTCGAAGCCAGCCCGTTCGCTGACAGCCGCAATTCATTGCGCCGCCGGATCAGGCGGATGCCTTCTCCAGGGGGCCTCCCATGCAGATCACCATCAATCCGTTCGGCGGCTGGCGCCGCGTCGCGACCGTCGAAGTCGGATCGCGCGTCAAGGATCTTCCGTCGCTCGTCCAGGATGACACGCTGAAGTTCCGCCTGGTCGAGGCCGATTCGCCGCGGCCGACGTTTCGGCGCTACGAGCTGGTCGTCGATTCCAGCGAAGGCGAACGTCGCTGCGCGCGGACGGCCTGGGCCGTGCTGAGCGCGATGCACGAAGCCGCCAGGCACGGATGCATCGACCGGTATCGCGTGATCGACGGCAACCAGTGGCTGGCGTTGCGTCAGCCCGTGTTCGCCGAGCCGGTCGACGACGGCCGCCTTGCCGGAGCGAAGTAGCCCATGCGCGCCACCCGAGAGCGCGTGCGCGTCGAGCACGGAGCAACCGAGGTCCTTTACACGGTGCACCGGGATACGACGGAAAGCCGCGCCGCCTCGACGAGCTTCGAAGCCGACGTCAACAGCGCCGCGAGGCAGTTCGAACGGTTCTACCTCGGCGTGCGCATCGAGCCCCGAGCCTCCATCGTCGAAGGCAGCAACTGCGCGGTCGCCCTGATCGTATCCGGCGGCTTCGGCCCTGAGTACCTGGACGCGATATGGTCCCGGCAACTGGCGCGCTTCGGCCTTGCTGCCAGGCGAGCGAATGCCGAGGCCGACCTCAAGGCGATTGCCTCGTA
>CALFNI010000064.1 GCA_937902695.1 uncultured Rhodanobacteraceae bacterium | reverse complement strand
GTAGACGCGCACCAGATCGCCGAACTCGCCGCCCATCGTGTCGAGCAGATCGCCGATGACCGAGGCATCGATCGCGCCGTTGGCGGGCGCCGGACGTGGTGCGGGCGGCTGCGAAGGCGCCGCGTGCAACGGTTCGGCGGACGTGGCGAACGCAGCCTCGACGCTGCCCGCGGCCGCGGGGGCGCCGGGCTGGGCCTGGGAAGCGGCGAGCCATTTCTCGAGGAGCTGCGCCAGCGCGGCGCGATCGAGCGGCTTGGAAATGTAGTCGTCCATTCCGGCCGCAAGGCAGCGCTCGCGATCGCCGGCCATCGCGTTGGCGGTCATCGCGACGATCGGGAGGCGCGCGTCGCCGCGGGTCCGCTCGCGCTCGCGCCATAGACGTGTAGCCATGTAGCCGTCCATGACGGGCATCAGGCAATCCATCAGCACCAGATCGAACGGCTCCTGCTCGAGCCGCTCGACGGCCTGGCGCCCGTCGCCGACCGCGGTCACGTCGAGGCCGTGCAGGTCGAGCAGCCGCTGCGCGACGCGCTGGTTGACCGGATTGTCCTCGACGAGCAGCACGCGGCCGTGCAGCCGCGTTTCGGGTGTCGCGCTGCGGATTTCGACGAGCGCGTCGGCAGGCTCGGCGCGCGTCGCGCCCGGCGCCTGCACGCCGAACATCGGCTCCAGCGTCGTGCGCAGCACGTCTTCGGTGACGTTGCCGGGCAGCATGCGCAGGCGCGGATCCTGCGGCAGGTCGGTGCCGCCGTATGTCGTCAGCAGGATCTGCACGTGATTGAGCGCCGCATCCTTCAGCACGTTGCGCACGAGCGTCGCGGCGACCGGTTTGAACGCGCTCGCATCGACAAGCAGCACCGCGTGCCGCCAGCGTTCGCCCATGGTCGCGCTCGCGCGAAGCGCGGCCAGCGCATCGGCGAGCGTGCGCACGCCGGTGACTTCGATGCCGAGCGTTCCGCCCGCGTTCTGGAGCCGCCGCAGCAGCGCATCGTCGTCGACGAGCGCGAGCGCGCGGATCCCGTCGAGGCTGCGCCGCACCTGTACATCGCCCACCGCCTTCAGGAGCGGCACGCTGTACCAGAAGAGCGAGCCCTTGCCGAGCTCGGATTTGCCGCCGAGGTGCCCGCCCATCAGGTCGACGAGCCGCTTGCAGATCGCCAGGCCCAGCCCGGTGCCGCCGAACACGCGCGTCGTCGACGCATCGGCCTGCGAGAACGGCCGGAACAGCTTGGCGGAGACATCGGGCGCGATGCCGATGCCGGTGTCGCGCACGGCGAACACGATCTCGTGGTGTTCGCGCGTCTCCGCGCGCTTGGACACCTGGATGTGCACGCCGCCGCGCTCGGTGAACTTGATCGCGTTGCTGACGAGATTCGTCAGCACCTGTCGCAGGCGCACCGGATCGCCGCGGACGGCGAGGCGGACGTTCGGATCGATCGTCACCGAAAGCCGCAGGCCCTTGGATTCCGCCGTGCGCTGCAGGAGCTGCGCGACGCCGTTGACGAGCTCGCGCAGGTTGAGGCCGACCGTTTCGAGCTCGAGCCGCTCGGCGTCGAGCTTGGAGTAGTCGAGGATCGCATCGACGATGCGCAGGAGCTCGCGCGCGGATGCGTGCGCGGTCGACAGGTAATCGCGCTGATCGGGCTGCAGCGAGGACGACAGCACCAGCTCGAGCAACGGCAACACGCCGTTGAGCGGCGTGCGGATCTCATGGCTCATCGTCGCCAGGAACTCGCCCTTCGCCATCATCGCCGCCTCGGCGGCCTGCTTGGCGAGCAGGAGCTCGCCCTGCGTGTGGCGCAGCGTTTCGAGCTGACGGCGAAGCTCCTCGGGCGCGGCTTCGAGCGGCGACCTTGCGACGGTGACGGCCAGCGTCGGCGCGGCGATCTCGTCGGCGCGGGCGGTGCGGCGCCGTATCCAGAGCAGCGCGGCGACGATCGCCAGCGCGGCGAGCAGGAGCGGCGCCGCGATCCAGATCCCGACGCCGGGCCGCGCATACAGCGGCGCGGCGGATCCGGCGATCGCGATCACGATCGCGCCGGCGATCGCGCACCGCTCCGCGGCGCTCAACGATCGGTCGGTTCGCCGCATGTCCATCGCGCGGGCTACATCACCGAGGCGTGGAAGTCGAACGCGAGATCGTGGCCGGCGCGCTGCACGAAATTGCCCTGGATGAAGTCGACGCCGGCGCTCCAGAGCGCGGCGGCGCCGCGCGCATCCTCGACGCGCGGCGCGATGACCTGCATGTTGCGCTCGTGAGCGAACGCGACGAGGTCGCGAAGCTCCTTGCGCACGGCCTCGTCGTCGACGCGCACGTAGCGCGGCGAGAGCTTGATGAAATCGACCGCGACGGCGTCGAGCAGCGCTTCGCCGGCGGGGCCGGCCTCGAAGCCCGACAGCGTGAGCGTGAGTCCGAGCGCCTTGATCGCGGTCGCGAACTGCGCGAGGTCGGCGGCCGCCGCCGCCGCGTTCGCCGCGTTGACTTCGAGCGAGACGCTGTCGCCGCGCACCTCGTTCCTGCCGAGCACGTCGCGCATCCAGTCGATGCGCTCGGCCTCGCGCAGGCTCGCCAGCGACTGGCTCAGAAACAGCCGCGGCGCGCGTCCGCTGCGCGTGCGCTCGACGATCATCGCCACGCACTCGGCGAATACCCAGCGATCGATCTCGGCGATCAGGCCGACGCGCTCGGCGACCGGCACGATCTCGGCCGCCGCGTACTGGTGCCCGTCGTCGCCCTTGAGGCGCAGCAGCGCCTGGAACTGCTCGTGCTCCTCGCCGTGCAGCGAAACGATCGGCTGGAACAGGATCTGCAGGCCCGCGCCATCGAGCGCGAAGCGGATCAGCCGCGCGAGCTCGGCGTCGTTGGTCTTCGTCTCGTCGTGCACGACGAAGACGCCGTGCCGGCCGGCGCCGCGCGCCTTCGCGATGACGTTCTTCGCCGCTTCCAGCATCGCGAGCGCATCGCCGACGCTGCCTTCGAACGGCGCGACGCCGGCGTCGAGCAGGAGCTGCGCGGCGCCCTCGGCGGCGGCGAACGTCTCGCGCGAGAGGCGGTCGCGGATGCCCGACGCATAGCCGCCGAGCTGCGCGCCTTCGCGATCGGAATTGAGCAGGAGGAAACCCGCGTCGCCGTCGCGCGCGACCATGTCGTGCGCGCCGGCGTGCCCGGCGATGAAGCTCGCGATCTCGGCAACGAGCCGCTCCGCGCGCGCGTCGCCGAGCCTGACGCGCAACGTGGTCGCGTCCTCGAGCTCGAACCTCACGAGCCCGCCGGCGCGGTTTCGCGCGTCTTCCATCGCCAGGCATTCGGCAAGACGCTGCAGCAGCACGTCGCGCGCGATGGTGCCGTCGGGCGCCGGTGCGGCGACGGCGGCGGGCGCGGGCTGCTGGCGCGACGACATCTGACGCGCGCGCCGCACGCGGTTCGTCACCGCCGAGATGAGGTGCTTGGGCCGGATCGGCTTGGAGAGGAAATCGTCGCCGCCGGCGTTCAGCGCCTCGAAATGCTTGTCGGCATCGTGCTCGCCGGAGAGGAACACGATCGGCGTCGAGATGAACGCCTCGCGCTCGCGGATCAGCGCGGTCAGCTCCATGCCGTCGACGTCGGGCATGTAGAGATCCATCAGGATCAGCTCGGGCCGGAAGCGGTCGAGCTCGTCGAGCGCCGAGAGGCCTTCGGTGATCGCGAGCGTCTCCATGCCGGCCTTGCGCAGGATCGATTCGGCGAACAACGTCTGCGAGCGATCGTCCTCGACGATCATGATGCGATACGGATGGGTGCGTTCGATTTCGATCCGCCCGCCGATGCGCGTGAT